>NZ_JBEXOT010000024.1:0-102454 GCF_040611675.1 Streptomyces sp. NPDC006551 | reverse complement strand
GCCCCCCGCCCCGCCGGGCCCCCCGCGCCCCCCCCCGCCGCGGCGGCGTGCGCGCCCGGCCGACAGCACGTCGGGCGGCCCGGGATCATCCGATCCGGGCCCGGCCCGCGCGTGCCCGGGCGCCTCCGAACGACGCAGGGTCGCCGATTCTCAGCCCCGGCCCCGTGCGACCGCCGACCACGTCGGCGATCACGGCCACCGCGACGAACCGTGCGGGACAGCGGTTCTCCGACCTCCACTCCGGACAGATCTACGTCATGCCCGTCCGCGAAGGGAGCCTGATGACAACCACACCCGCGACCTACTGGGAGCCGCTCTGGGCCTCCGGCCGCCGGTACCGGAAGATCACCGACCGTGAGACCGCGCTCATGGAAGAGTGCCTCGGTCTCGGTCATGGACGGCCGGCCCTCGACATCGGCTGCGGGGACGGCGCCCTCGTCCGCCACCTCCATCACCGGCTCGGCTACCGCGCGACCGGCATCGACTGCGCCCCCAGCGCCCTCGCCCTCGCCGAGGCCCGGGGCGCCGAGGCCGCATCGGACGCGGCGTGGCGGCTGATGGACTTCACCGGCGACGACCTGGGTGAACTACCCGACACCGCATACGCGGTCGTCACCTGCCGCCTGGTCTATCGGTGGATAGAGGACAAGCCGCGCTTTCTCGACCGCGTCCGCCGCGTGCTCGCGCCTGGCGGGATCTTCTGGGTCGTCACCGGCCTCGCCGAGCGCCATGGGGACACCGACCCCCTCAAGAACCTCGGCATCACCGCGGCCGATATGGAGAGGCTCACCGTCGGCTGGTCGGTCGTGCGGGAGGTCGACCTCGACCGGCTCCGCTGCTACGCCCTGCGCCCCTGAACGTCTCCGTGAAGGAACAGCGATGCGACCGGCATCGGTACCACTCCCCGTCGAGTTCATCGACGCCCGACGGATCGACCTCGTCGAGCACCCTCCACCCGCGCTGTCACCCTGGGAGCGGCACGAGGCCGACCGTCTCTGGGAGACGACCGGGGAGCGCACCCGGCGACCTTCGGTGGTCCCCTCGACGCGAGTCTCGGGCTGGACCGGTCGGAGCCCGGGCGGTTGGTGGTCCGGTGGGCGAGGGTGACGTACCGGCAGAGGGGGCTGCGGCAGCTCCGGCCGGCGGAGGAAGTGCCGGGATCCGTCTTCGTCACGGTCAGGAAGCCGGCTCCGACGGGCTCACCGTCGCTCGCTCGCAGACGGACGACCCCGCACGCCAGCGCCTCCTCCGCGCTCCGCGGGATGACTCCCGTCGACACGTCCCCCGTACGGTCGGTGTCAGCTGCCGGGTCGAGTATCGCCGCCGGGCGCCTCGGTCTCGCCCATGCTCCACGTAAGGGTGACGGAGAAGTTCGCCGCCGTCGCCGTGCGGGCGATGACGACGTCGGCCTCGTCCGGCAGGGACGCCCCGGACAGCGGGGAGACCTCGTCCGGTTGGACGCACGGTTCGCGTAAGCGCCCGACGAAGCTCTCCGCGATCGGCCGTACGGTGTCCGGCATCCGCCCGGGAGCCCAGGGGCGATGAGTTTCGCCGTGGCCGCCGGTCCGTAACCCCAACACGCCATCCACCGCACTCGAGGAGAGCATCATGACCGCTACCTACACCTTCGACGTCTTTTCCAGCCTCGACGGCTTCGGCGCCGCCGGCGGCAATTGGACCGGCTACTGGGGCAAGCAGGGCCCCGAGCTCCTCGATCACCGCCTCGCTCTGTACCGCGAGGAGCAGCGAATGGTCTTCGGCGCCAACACGTATCGGGCGTTCGCGCGGATGCTGGCCTCGAGCACCGAGCAACCCGAGGTTCGTGACCCCTGGGTCACACGGATGAGGAGCCTGCCGGCAACGGTGGTGTCGACCACACTCGGAGAACCCCTCGACTGGCCGAACGCGAACGTCGTGAGCGGCGACGCCGTCGACGTCGTCGCTCGGCTCAAGGAGGAGTCCGAGGTGCCGTTGCGTTCGCACGGCAGCCTGTCGATGAACCGGGCACTGATGGCCGCCGGCCTGGTCGACCGGGTCCAGGTGACGCTTTTCCCTGTGATCACCGGTCAGACCGGGCTGGACCCGATCTTCCAGGGTGCGGCCGACTTCGACCTCGAGCTGATCGAGTGCCGGACGCTCGACGGCCACATCCAAGAGCTCATCTACCGGCCCACGGTGCATGTCTGAGCCCATCCCCGCACCCGGCGCGCCTCACTGCGCGTTGATCGCCCGCGGCATGTTCAGGCGGGCCGCCCGGCTGACCGGCCGGATCGCGGCGAGTTTGCTGATGAGCAGGGCCAGGGCGAGGAACAGGGCCAGGCGTGGCCAGGGCACTTTCGTCGTGTAGTGGGGCAGACCCGAGACCGCGAGGCTGCCGCCCGTCCAGGCGAGGAAGACGCCGGTGCCGATGCCGAGGATCACACCGAACAGGGAGATGACGGCCGACTCCAGGCGGACCATCCGGCGGATGCCCGTGCGGTCCGGTCCGAGGGCGCGGAGCATGCCGATCTCGCGGGTACGCTCGCACACCGACATGGCGAGGGTGTCGATCACGCAGAGGACCGCGATGACGACGGCCATGCCGAGCAGCCCGTACAGCATGTCGATCGGCACGAGGGTCGCCGACGGCGGGCCGGCCACGGCATGCCAACAGGCTCTTCACCCGCCGCATCGCTGCGGGCCGGATGTCCGGAAACCAGCGGCGCATGACGTGGTGTCACCTCCACACTGTTCCCGTAGCACTTGAAGTCCGCCGCCACCGAAGCCTGTGCCGGTCCTCGACGACCACGACGGCCGGGTCTCGCTCCATGAGACGGCGGCTCGTCGACCACACACGGGGGGACACCATGACGGAGTACGAAGGCGGACACGGGCCACCCCAGGGCTCCCCGGACGGCCCGCCGCCCGGCGTCTTCGGGCCACCGGCTCAGGGCCCGTACCCTCCGCGAGGCCCCCAGCCTCCGCGGGTACCGCCGCAGTACTCCGGCTACGGGCCTCCGCCCGGCGCTGAGCTCCCGTATGGGCCGCGGCCTTCCATGTACGGTCCGCCCGTCCCCCCGTACGGTCCGCCACCGCCGCCGGTTCCCCCGTACGGCCCTCCGCCGCCACTGCCGCCCGGGCAGGGGCGGCGGTTGCTGCCCGCCGGGCGGCGCGGGCGTTTCCTGCTGTTCGGCGGTGTCGGTGTGCTGGTCACGGCGCTGTTGGCCGGGTTGCTCACCTGGAACGGCATCCTGGGCTCGGAGGAACCGCGTGCCAAGCGGGACCTGGAGCCGTTCCGGCAGGCGGTGGCCGCTCTGGCCGACGCCCCTGGCCTGCGGTACCAGGACTCCGGCGCCGACCTGATGAGGCGGGACGTCACGGTCACCGCCTCCGGCAGCCGTTTCGGCACCGCGGGCTACGGTGACGCCGGGCTCGGCCGCGAGATCCTGCACATCGGGGGCAGGACCTTCACCCGACAGAAGGCCGCGGCCTCCGGTGGGGAGTCCGGCGAGGGCGCCTCGGGGAAGTGGGCGGCCGCGGAGGACAGCGACAGCGTGACGCGGGAGGTGGTGAAGCACCGGCCGTCACCGGCCGACCTGGCCACGAAGCTCTCCAGCGCTCTCGACAAGCTGGAGGGCACACCCGCCCCGAGCGAGCCCGCGAAGCCTCCCGTCGTCAACGGCACACCGACCCTCGCGGTGGACACCTCCGCGGGCCGACTGCTCGTCACCGAGAAGAAGCCCCACCGGGTGCTGCGCCTGGAGTCCTACGGCCCCTCGCGGCCGGCCGAGTCCTTTGGCGGCTCGGCTCATTCGCCTGTCGGCTCGGCCCATTCGGCCCCCGTCCGGCTCAAGCCCGCCGCGGCACAGATGGCGTCCGAGGACGAGGACCCCTCCGAGATCCCCGAGGTGACGGACGGCCCCCTTGAGGACAGTCGCTCCGAAGGCCTGGACCTGGCGCCGGTCACCGGGGATGCCGTCGACCCGATGTTCGACTCCCTGGAGAAGCAGACCGAGGAGCTGAACAACGCGACGGACAGTGGCGTCAGTCTGGCCCTCAGCGGTTCGGGAACGGTGAAGTGCGGTTCCGGCGGCTGCACGGCCACGAACAGCTTCGCCGGGCAGATCACCACCAGCGCCAAGAGCCGCCTGACGGACGGCAAGGTCACCGCGGTGATGACCGCCTCCTTCAGTATCGACGGCAAGTCCGCAGGCCGGTGCACGAGCCCGCGGAGCTCCTTCGCGGTCACCGGCACCAGCGTCTCCGGAAGCCTGACCTGCTCCGACCCGGGTGCCGGACCGACCTTCGCCTCGATCGAGACGCAGAAGAAGGCCGAGGCACGGGCCCGCTCCCGGGCCAACGGCGGCCGACCGGTCCAGTACCGCATTCCCTACCGCGCCGCCACCTTGATCACCGCCTATGCCCTCGCCACGACCGAGGTCAAGAAGCTGGTCGACAAGGTGCGGCGGGAACGCGACGACAGCGGCTGCCGGCCGGGCAGCTCCGTCTCCGGGTCGGGAACCCGTTCGGGTGGCGCCGAGCCCTTCGGGCTGTCCCTGCCGCACGCCGCCGTCCTCGTCCACCACCCGGCCACTTGGGCCGAGCTTCTCACCGGCGGCGCCAAGTGCCCGGACGAGAAGGCCGTGAGCGCCGCGAACAAGATCGTCGAGCGGGCCGCGGAGGGCAAGGTACGCAAGTCCACCAATTACCATCCTCACTTCAGCGACGAACGTGTGAGGGAGATCCTCAAGAACCCGGACGCGGTGTACCTCTCCCAGGGAGGGCGTGGGAACCTCATCTTCCGGAAGGGCGAGGACATCGTGGTCACGAAGGGTCCCGGAGCCGGAGTGGGAGACGTCATCACGGGCTACGGCCCCTCGGGGAAGAAGGGCAAGAGCGGAGCTGAGGCTGTGGGTGGGTCGCCTGACGACCCGGGTCCCCCGGTGACCCACGAAGACATCGTGAACGGGAAGGTCCCCGACACCAAGGGCGGCTACATGCCGCCCGCCAGGCGCATCCGATGAGGCGATGACAAAGGTGAGGATCACGGTCGGCGACACCATGTCCGCCGAAACGACGGACAGGCCTCTCGCGTTCACCCCCCGCTTCGACTTCCGCGATCTCCAGCTGATCGTCGCGGGGTACTCGGACCCGGCCGGCCGGGAACGGCAACTTCCGGACACCTTCGGCAGCAAGCAGTGGTTGTGGTCGCAGGACGAGCATTTCCGTTTCGACCGGGGCAGCCGGGAGCTGTGCGGTCTCACGTTCTTCCTGCCACCACAGTCCGTCTCCGTACCGCGGGGCCCCGCTGCGCACGACGAGCCGCGGACGCAGGCGGGCGGACTGCGCGCGGACACTGCCCGGGAGTTCGCCATGCCGCAGACCACGGTCTTCCACTGCGACCCCGGGGCCACCGAACTGCGGTGCCTCCGGGACGTCGGCGTCCTCGACCGGAGACTGGACGCGCGGCTCGTCCTCGCCCCCGACGTGGCGCTCCTCGTCCAGGAGGGGGCGGTAGTCGGCTGGAGCCTCGGTGATCCCGCGCGGTATCTGACGGACGGGTTCGCCGAGCCCCAGCCCAGCCCGCCGGCCCCCGCCACCCGGCTCCGGCTGGCCGAGTGCCTGGAGCTGGTCTCCTCGCCGCTCGTCGACCAGGTGATGGACGAGGACGCGGACGCCTGGCACAGGCTCCGCGCGACCGAACGCGCCCTGCGCGAACAGCGGGACGACCGGCCCCGAGCGGAGATCCTGCACGGAGTCATCAGCCGCCTCATCGAGGACTACGAGCCCTGACAGCGCGAGGCCGCGCGATGTGTGCGGGTACAGCCGGGTGGTGTGCCGCGGGCCAACAGCGCATGCTGCGTGTCAGCTGAGTTCGTAGGCTCGGGCGAGTACCTCCACAGTGGTGGTCATGGCCCTGCGGAGTGCGGCTGGGGCGACGACCTCGACGTCCACGCCGAGCCTCAGCAGCTCGCCGCAGGCATGCTCCGTGCCCTCGACCGGGATCACCGCCTCGACCCATCCGTCGTCGCCGACGGCGGTCGCGGTGGCGTCGACGGCCCGGACCACTTCGGGCGGGACGTTGTCGGGCAGGCGCCGGCGTCCCCGAGGGGACAGGCGGATGGTGGCGGTGCCGGTGTAGCGACGCGCCTGGAAGTCGTCGAGATAGGACTCCCAGTACGCGAGCAGGTCGAAATCGTCCGGCCGGTCGAACAGCTCGTCGCCCGGTACCGCGTCGAGGACTTGGGCGACCCGGTACGTCGCGATCCCCTTCTCCGTGGCGGCCACGAGGTACCAGGTACCGGACTTGAGTACCAAGCCGTAGGGCCGGAGGCGACGCTCCACCTCCTGCGGGGCGCGCCAGCGGCGGTAACGCACGTCCACCGCGCGCCGGGCGAGCACCGCGTCGACGAACAAGGGCAGGTGCGGTGTCTGTTCGGGTTCCCGATACCAGCCCGGGGCGTCCAGGTGGAACACCGACGCCACCCGCGCCGCCTCCTCGCGCAGCCCTGCGGGCAGCGCGGCGAGAAGCTTCAGCCGGGCCGCCGCCACTTCGGCCGCGAGCCCCAGCTCGGCGGCGGGCCCGGGCAGTCCGGCGAAGAACAGCGCCCGCGCCTCGCCCTCGCTCATCCCGGTGAGACGCGTGCGGTAGCCGTCGAGCAGTTGGTAGCCGCCCCCACGGCCCGGCTCCGCGTAGACCGGGACTCCGGCGGCCTGCAGGCGCGCCAGGTCACGGTAGGCGGTGCGTACGGACACTTCCAGTTCGTCGGCGATTCCTTGCGCGGACATGCGTCCCCGCGATTGCAGCAACAGCAGCACGGACAGCAGACGACTGGCGGACATGCGCGCATTCTCCCCGGAAACCCTGACAGCACCTGTCACACAGCGCCCCTAACGTCGACCTGACAGGCGGTAGCCACCGCCGGAGAGCACCGAACAGGAGTCCGCTGTGCCACCCACCGACCTCGTCGGCCCGCCCGCCGTGATCGAGCTTCGTCAGTACACGCTGCGTCCCCGCCGGCGCGACGAGCTCATCGAGCTGTTCGACCGCGAGTTCGTCGAGACCCAGGAAGAAGTGGGCATGAGCGTGCTCGGCCAGTTCAGGGACCTCGACGACCCCGACCGCTTCGTCTGGCTCCGCGGATTCCGGGACATGGAGACCCGCCACCGCGCGCTCACGGACTTCTACGGCGGCCCCGTGTGGGCCGAGCACGGCCCCCGGGCGAACGCCACCATGATCGACTCCGACGACGTCCTCCTCCTGCGCCCCCTGCCGGTCGGAAGGGGCTTCAGCGCCTCTCCCTCCGAGCGGTCCCCGGTCGGCGCTGCGGCACCGGACCGGTTCGTGGCCGCGACCCTGTGGTCCTTCGCGCCCGGACGAGACGAGGGCGTCGAGCTGATCCGGGACGGTCTTCTGCCCGTGCTCCTGGAGACCGGGCCCGCGCCCCTGGCCTTGCTGACCACGGAGCACGCGCCCAACACGTTCTCGAGGCTGCCGGTCCGTACCGGCGAGAACGTCGCCGCGATCTTCACCTCGTACCCCGACGAGGACGCGCACCGCCGACACCTCGCCGAGATCCAAGCCCATCCCCACGCACGGGACGAGGTCCTGCCGAGCATCGAGCGAGAACAGACATCGGCCCCGCGGCCGCTCCGGCTGGCGCCCACCGGCCGCTCGCTCATCTTCTGACTCCCGGGCTGGCGTGGTCGTGGGAGTGTGCCCAGGGGCCGGGGCCCCTCCCCGACGGATCTGGCCCATCAGCAGGGGGATCTGGAAGGAACGCCCGAGGCATCCCGGTATCGGTCCCGAACCTCGGGGCGTTGCTGGAAGCCGGCTGACCTGTAGGTGGCGACGGCGCCGACATTGGAGCTCGGCGTGCAGACGAGCGCGCTCGACGCGCCCAGGTCCTGGAGCGCGGCCGCCGCGGCGACGGTGATCGCCTCGCCGTAGCCGCGACGGCGATGAGCCCGGTGCACGCCCATCGGTTCGAGCAGCCCGGGCCTGCCCGGACCCGCGGACCAGACCGTCACCGCCGCCACCGCGTCGCCCTGGTCTCCGTACGCGACCAGACACCGGGCGTCGGCGTACGGCAACCCGGCCGCCATCGCGTGCCAGCGCTCGTCCGTGAACCTCGACCCGTCGAACGCCGCCCGATGTACGGCGGCGTACACGTGCGCCTGCTCCGGCCCGACCACCTCGATCCGTACGCCTGGGTCACGCACCGGGTCCGTGAGGTCGCGGCGCAGCGGCGTCCACGGCTCGTCGGTCCTCCAGCCGTCCTCGGCCAGTAGATCGTGGACCAGTGCCCCCGTCGGCGCCTCGATGTTCGCCTTCCCCTCGGGCAGCACGCCGCGCTCCGGCTCGGTCACGTCGTCGACCAGACGCCGCGCCAGCTCCTCGTCCCGCTGAGCGTCTGGCGCGATCGTCAGCCGCAACAGCCCGGGACCGTCCAGCAGTCCGACGGCGAGTGTCCGTCCGTCCCGGTTCCACGTCCGGACCGCCGCGGCGGTCGCTTCCGCACCCGACCGCCAGAACCAGCCCAGGTCCCCCGGATGCAGTTGCATCGGCGCCCCGTCGTACTGCCACTCCCGCAGCACGCCCACAGCCTCGCTCAGTCCGTCGACTCCCGGCTTGCCCAACACAATCGCCATGTCCCCGATCACACACCACCGCATCGACAGTCCGCACCCGGTTTTCGACCGGCCGGCACGGCGTGGGTTCGGGGACTCGGGAAGGCAGCCGACGCGCGAAGAGACACGGCCTCGGCGGCCGGGTGCCGACGGAGGCGCCGTCGTCGTCCGTGACCGTGATCACCGGACGGTGACTGCCGGGCGCGGTGTACGTGGGGTGCGTTCCGCAGACGGATCCGGCGTCCCCGGCCACGGAGACGGGGCGCTCGACGCCGTCGACGTACGCGGCGAACACCGTTCCCGGCAGCACCGGGGCGTCACCGACGGCCGTCGTCACGGAGACGGACTCGACGGGCTCGACGGACTCGACGAGCCGGGGGCCGGCTGATAGGCGCGCAGCAGCCGGTCGTACTCGCGCTGCGTCACCGGCAGGACCGTGCCATGCCGGGGCTTGGCGGGAAGGTCGTAACCGGTGGACGGCGTCCAGACGCCGGAGGCGAGGTCCGTCGACTCGAACGGGAGGTAGCCGCGGCCCCCGAACTCGTCGAGGAAGAGGTACCACTTCTCCTCGGTGTTGGACTTGAATACCAGCGGTCCCTCGGCGGCGCTCATCACCCCCTTGCCGATGCCCTCGGCGACGAAGTCGTAGGACAGGTCGAGGATCGAGTCGCTCTTCTCGGCGAAGACGAACTTGCTGTACGGGGTGGAGGAGCTGTTGTTCCGCTCGTCCTTGGAGAAGCGGTGGTACCGGCCGTCGTGCCGGATCATCGTCGAGTCGATGACCGAGTAGCCGCGGTCGATCCAGACCTTCGGCTCGCTGAAGGTGCGGAAGTCGCGGGTGGTGGCGTACATCATGCGGTTGTACGTGGTGCCCGAGTGCTCGGCGTTGTCGTACAGCTTCGATGCCCAGAAGACCACGTACGCGCCGAGCTTCTCGTCGTAGAAGGCCTCCGGCGCCCAGGTGTTGCCGGCCGCGTCGGGGGAGACCCTGACGAGGCGCTGGTCGGTCCAGTGGACCAGGTCGGTGGACTCCCAGACCATGATGGACTTGCTTCCGGTGCGCTGGGCGGCGTCCCAGTCGCCGTTGCCGTAGATCCGCAGGTCGGTGGCTATCTGGTAGAACTTGTCGCCCTCGGGGGAGCGGATGATGAACGGGTCGCGCAGCCCCTTCTCGCCGAGCGTGGAGGTCAGGACGGGCTTGCCGTCGTTCAACTCCCGCCAGTTCAGCGGGTCGTTGCCCTTGCTGAGCGCGGTGTGGAGCTGCTCGCCGTCGGCGGTACCCTCGCCGGTGAAGTAGCTGAACATATAGCCCTTGAGGGCTTCCCTGGCGGGGAGTTCGGGCACCTTGGCGGTCAGGACGCGGGTCGCCGCGGCCCTGCCCTTGGTGACGGTCGCGGTCAGTTCGACGGTGGTGCCGCCGGCGCCGTGCGCGGGTCGGTGGACCACACCGTCGGCGGAGACGACGGCCGGCTTCGCCGAGGACCAGGTGACGCGCGTGCCGTACGCGCCGCTCGTGGGCAGCGTCAGGTTGCCGCGTACGTCGTCGAGGTCGTGGACGGTCAGCGCCTTGGCCGCCTCCCTGGCGGCGGTGGCGTCGTCGAACATGGCGGGGACCGTGACGTCGAAGGTCTTGGTGTCGGTCACGGTTCCCTTTCGCAGCGTCGCGGTGAGCCGCGCGCGGCCGTCCGGCCGACCGGCGGCGGGTCGGGTCACGGCGCCGGTGGCCGACACCACGGAGGGCGTGTCGCTCGCCCAGGTGATCGCGGAACCGCCCGTCGTGCCGGTGGTCGGAAGCGTCAGGTCGGCGACGACGGCGCCGGTGTCGCCGAGGCTGAGCGCGGCCTTGTCGTCGGCGACTCCCTTGGCGGCGACCGGGAGGGAGAGCTGTTCGACCTCCGGCCTCGCCAGCGCGCGGTCGTACACCCGGAAGTCGCGGATGCGGCCCTTGAAGAGCTTGTCGCCGGGGTACACCGACCTGCCGATGTGGTTGGCGGTGGTCATCCCGGAGCCGATGGAGCCGGGGGTGAGGGTGAGGGCCGTGTTGCGGGCCACCTCCACGCCGTCCTCGTAGAGCACGCCCGTGGAGCCGGTCTGTGTGTACGTGACGTGCTTCCAGACGGAGCGGGCCAGGGCGCGCCCCGGGGAGGGCTGGGTGGTCTGCTCCGTCGACCAGTTGCCGGAGGCGAGGGAGGTACGGAAGGTGTCGCCGGTCGTGAAGAGGTAGCCGTTGCCGGCGGTCCCGCTGGTGTTGCCGAAACCGTAGAGGAAGTACGGGGTGGCCTGGGCCGCGTCGATCCGGACGTCCATCGAGACGGTGATCGCGGTCATGCCGCGCAGGAGGTTGTCCGGCACCTTGACGAAGGTGTCGGAGCCGTTGAAGCCCAGCCCCTCGCCGGTACGGGACCAGGCGGCGGTGCCGTTGACCGTGCCGTCGCGGCTGTTGCCGGAGGCGTCGGTCACGGTGGTGCCGGTGGGGGCGTCGAACTCGTACCAGAGAGCCAGGCCCTCGGTGATCTCCGAACTGCCGGTGACCTGCGCGCTCTCGACCGCGTGGGCGGGGGCGGCGGGGCCGGCGACGCTCAGGAGGATCGATGCGGCGGTGAGTCCCGCGAGATGTCCGGCCCGCCATTGCGCGCGGCTGTGTGGTCGTGCGGATCGCATCGTTTCACGTTCCCTTGCTGAGGGGGACCGAGGGGGAGTCGGGGCGAACCGGATCATCGGGGAACCGGAGAGCCGCAAGAGGGATGGCAGGGGCTCCGGCAGCGGGTGCCCTGCCGTCTCGACTGTGTGACGTCGCGCTGCGTGAGTCTCGATCGGCACGGAGCGCAGCGTCAAGAGGCGGAGGGAAATGTGCGACGGGTCGGACGACGTGTTCGGCCGGTCGTCGATAACCGCAGGTGGGACCGGTGTTGACGCTCTGTTCGACGTGTCGGACGCAGTCGTTCGGTGAGTGCGCGGTGTCCTTCAGGTGATCCGTCACCCGATGCCGATGCCGATGCCGATGCCGATCCCGTCGCAAGGAAACCTGTCTGAACCGTTGACGTGTACAGGTCGCGTACCTATGTTCTGGTCGAAGTTACGTACAACGTTCGACATTTCGAACGAACAGGGCCGGTGGCTGTCCGCTGCCCGCTGCCAGCTGTCGAAAGGGACTCGCTTTGTTCCGCACCCGCTACTGGATCACCCTCATGGCGGCGCTGCTCGTGATGCTCGCCCCGGTCGCCACGCAACCGGCCGCGGCAGCCGAGGGGCGTCCGTACACGAACCCCGTCAAGTCGCAGAAGGGCGCCGACCCCTGGCTGGAGTACTACAACGGCCACTACTACCTCGTCACCACCTCCTTCACCGGCGTGCTGACGATGCGGAAGTCGCCCACCCTGGCCGGCCTGTCCACTGCCCCCAGCGTCCAGGTCTGGAGCGACACCACCCCCACCCGCGACACCAACTTCTGGGCGCCCGAACTGCACTTCGTCGACGGCCGCTGGTACCTCTACTACTCCGCGGGGCGGAGCGGTGTGGCCTGCTGCGACTCCCAGCGCACCTACGTCCTGGAGAGCGCGGGCAGCGATCCCATGGGCCCGTACACCTACAAGAACCAGCTCACCGGATCGAACCTCGACCCCGGGGGCTGGCTCATCGACGCCAGCGTGCTGCGGCACGGCGGCAAGCTGTACCTGCTCGGCAGCGGCTCCGTCAACGGAAGCCGCCAGAGTCTGGTCATCGCCCCGATGAGCAACCCGTACACCGTCAGCGGTTCCACCTTCACCGTCATCTCCAGCCCCACCCTGAGCTGGGAGACCCAGGGCGGCACGGTCAACGAGGGGCCCGAGCCGCTCTACCGCAACGGCAAGACGTTCGTCGTCTACTCCGCGAGCGCCTGCTGGGGACCGGACTACAAGCTCGGCCGGCTGGAACTGACCGGCAGCAACCCGCTGCTGGCCTCCTCCTGGACCAAGAAGTCCACGCCGGTCTTCTCGCGGAACGACGCCGCGGGGGTCTTCGGCCCCGGCCACAACGGCTTCTTCACCTCGCCCGACGGCACCGAGAACTGGATCGTCTACCACGCCAACGACTCGGCCACCGACGGCTGCGACAACAGCCGCACCACCCGCGCCCAGAAGTTCACCTGGAACGCCGACGGCACCCCGAACTTCGGCGCCCCGGTCGCCCTCGGCACGGTCCGGCCCGGCCCGTCCGGAGAGACGGCGGCCACACCGACGGCGTACACGCTGGTGAACCGCAACAGCGGCAAGTGCCTGGACGTCGCGGGCGGCAGCACCGCGGACGGCACGAACATCGCGCAGTGGACGTGCAACGGCGGCGCCCACCAGAAGTGGCGGATCGAGGACCTCGGCGACGACACCAGCCAGCTCGTCAACGTCGCGACCGGCAAGGTCATGGACACGGCCGACTGTTCCGTCGCCGACGGCGCCGATCTGCGGCAGTGGTCGTGGCTGAACAACAACTGCCAGAAGTTCCGGCTCGTGCACACCGCCTCGGGCGACCACGTACGGATCGTCAACGAGAGCAGCGGCAAGGTCGCCGACGTCGCCGACTGCGGTACGGCGAACGGCGCCGACGTGCGCCAGTGGACCTGGCTGGACAACGCCTGCCAGCAGTGGCAGCTCAAGCCGACGGCGTGAGCGCGGTGACGGAGGAGCGGAAGACCGTGAGACGCGACATCTCGAGGGTGGTCATGGCGCTGTTCGCCGCACTGACCGTGCTGACCACCGGAACCCCCGCCCACGCGGCGGCCCCCGCCTCACCGGCGGTGACCTTCACCAACCCGGTCGCAGAACAGCGCGCCGACCCGCACATCCTCAAGCACACGGACGGCTACTACTACTTCACGGCGACCGTCCCCGCGTACGACCGGATCGTCATGCGGCGGGCCACCACCCTCCAGGGCCTGTCCACCGCCGCCGAGACCACCATCTGGAGCAAACACGCCAGCGGTGAGATGGGCGCGCACATCTGGGCTCCGGAGATCCACTTCATCGACGGCAAGTGGTACGTCTACTTCGCCGCCGGGTCCACCGGCGACATCTGGAAGATCCGGCCGTACGTCCTGGAGACCGGCGCGGCCAACCCGCTGACGGGCACCTGGACCGAGAAGGGCCGCATCGCCCTGCCGCTGGACACCTTCTCCCTCGACGCCACCACCTTCGTCGTCGGCTCGACCCGCTACCTCTCCTGGGCGCAGAACGACCCGGCCGTCGGCGCCGGCACCAACCTCTACCTGGCCAGGATGTCCAACCCCTGGACCATCAGCGGCAGTCCGGTGATGATCTCCCGGCCGACCCACGCGTGGGAGAAGGCCGGTCACACGGTCAACGAGGGCCCGGCGGTCATCCAGCGGGGCGGCAAGGTCTTCATGAGCTTCTCCGCCAGCGCCACCGACAGCAACTACTGCCTGGGCCTGCTGACCGCTGCCGCCGGCTCCGACCTGATGAACCCGGCTTCCTGGACCAAGAACCCGAACCCGGTCTTCACCAGCAACGCCGCGACCGGCCAGTACGGTCCTGGGCACAACACCTTCACCACGTCCGAGGACGGCAAGTCGGACGTCCTCGTCTACCACGACCGCAACTACAAGGACATCAGCGGCGACCCGCTCGACGATCCCAACCGTCGTACCCGCTACCAGAAGCTCTACTGGAACGCCGACGGCACCCCGAACTTCGGCATCCCGGTCGCCGACGGCGCCACCCCCGTCCGCTTCTCCTCCTTCAACTTCCCCGACCGGTTCATCCGGCACTGGGAATTCCGCGCGAGGATCGACGCGAACGTCACCACGCTCGCGGACTCCCAGTTCCGCGTCGTCGCCGGCCTCGCCGGCACCGGAACCGTCTCCCTCGAATCGGCCAACTTCCCCGGCTACTACCTCCGCCACAAGAACCACGAGGTCTGGGTCGAGAAGAACGACGGGAGCGCGACCTTCAAGAACGACGCCAGCTTCCACCGCCGTCCGGGCCTGGCCGACACGGCAGCCGGCGTCTCCTTCGAGTCGTACAACTACCCGGGCCGCTACCTCCGTCACTACGAACACCTGCTCGTGACGCAGCCTGCGGGGACGACGGCGGCCAAGGCGGACGCGACGTTCTACGCCCAGTAGGAAACGCCGTGCCGGCCGCTCCCGCTCCGGAGCGGCCGGCACCTCGGCGCCGTCCGGCTTTCAGGCGGATCACCTCCGCGGTGGTGCCGGCCACCGTACCCATCGGGGTGTACGGCGCCGCACTGGCCCAACTGGCTGTGGTGCTCCTCCTGCTGGTCTTCTGCGCCATCCTCGACAGGCGATCGCGCCTCTAGGGTGTGTGTCAGGGAAGTCCACCGATCGTCCTGGAGGTGTCATGCCCCTGCAAATGAAGCTGAGCGCGATCACGCTCGACTGCCCTGATCCGTTGGCTCTGGCGGCGTTCTATCAGCAGGCGACCGGCCTCGAACTCCACCCGAAGTCGGACGCCGAATTCGCCGGTCTCACCTGTGAGAACGGACTCTTCATCGGTTTTCAGCGGGTCCACGGCTATCGGGCTCCGAGCTGGCCTGGCCAGACCGCTCCCCAGCAGCTTCACGTCTGCTTCGACGTCGACGAGGACTTGGACAAGGCCGAGGCCCGGCTACTGGAATTGGGGGCGGGCAGGCCGGATCACCAGCCTCACGAGGCCGCCAGGGCGCGGGTGCTCACCGATCCGGCTGGGCATCCCTTCTGCATCGTCAGAAGCTGAACGCTCAGTTCCACAGCGGGGGTGACGCCCCGCCCACGCGACGAGCCCCTCCCGGCGCGGCCTGTGTCCAGGCCGGCCGGAAGGGGCTCGCGGTGTTTTCCTGTCCGGGAGATCAGTCGTAGTACCCGGGGCGTGCCAGAAGCACCGACTGGAAGTAGTAACCCTGCTCGTCGGTCTCGTCGGACGCCACGAACGGACGCCAGAGAGCGACCAGCAAGGACGGGGCGACGATGGTCCGCCCGCCCTCTTCCTCCTCCAGCTCCACGGACCTGCCGAGATTCTCCACGACGACGTCGGCCGGAAGTCCGAAGACGTCGATGTCGTACAGCTTCACCACATCATCGCGGTGCGGGCGGAAGACCTCGATCGCGTTCACGAGACCGTCGGACTCCAGGTGGGTGTGGATGGACAGGCCGCTCGCGTAGTTGGCCTGCCCGCGCACGGGTACCTGGGACGCCCCCGTGCCCTGAAAACCTTCCAGGGCACGGAGGGCTGACTCGGCGTCATCGATGCTCATCCCTAGAGCGACGGGTCCGACCCGGTCCGGGGGATCCACTTCGATGATCATCGTGACTCCTTCGTCTTCGTCAGTCTCACGGTCGAGGGCCGGCCATGTCCGGCTGAGACATTAGCGCATCATCCGATCTGGCTCGGCACGGTTCTCAGCGCCTGATAAACAGGGTTGTTCGCAAGCCCGGCCACCATTTGCGCGATGGCCCCGTCGTACTTCGTCCCGAAGCGGTTACGAATATCGTTGATATCCATCTGAATCGCTTCGTCAATTCGACCGGAGGCAATGAGTTCCGACTGCCACAGACGCCAGGCCTTCGCCGCACGGGAACTACCCGTGGAGTAGACCGCCCGGTGGTCCAGGTAGTCCATCTGCAGGGCGGGACCGGTCGTGTAACCGAAATGGACCTCGGCCACCGAAGCCGGCGGCACGTGGTTGATCTCGGTTCCCGCGACGTTCCGTCCGTCGGCGCCCTTCAGCTCCTTGTACACACCGCCCTCGTAGACGTGACCGGCATTGGCCCGGTTCTGTCCGCCGGGACCGCAGTTGTGAACGAGGACCGCGGTGCCGGCCGACTGCACGTAGTACGTGTGCAGGTCGGAGACGGTCAGGTTGTGGACCGTGGCGGCCTGGGCGGTCCACCGCTGGACCGCGGTGACCTGGACGTACGTACCGGTGCCGGTCTGCAGCCACTCACCGGCCCTCAGGTCGGTGGCGTCGATCCACTCGCCCAGCTCGGGGACCCAGAAGGGGTGGCCGTCGGTCGCGGTGACCAGGGCCGTCTTCGAGCCCGCCTTGCCGTCGGTGTCGATGGTGACGGTGACCAGGTGCTTGAGGCCCTGGCCCTTGATCTCCGCGGTGACCGTCTCGACACGGGTCTCCCCGGTCTTCGGGTCGGTCGCGACGACCTTGTCGCCTGCCTTGACCTTCTCGATCGCCTTGACGGAGCCGTCCGCCATCAGCACCTTCGTGCCGGGCACGAAGCTGTTGTCGACCGGGCAGGAACCGCCGTCGGCCTTCCCGGAGCCGCCGCTTCCGCTGCTGCCTCCGTTGTTACGGGAGGAGCCGCCGGAATTGCCGCCGGGCTTGGAGGCCTTGTGATTGCCTCCGCCTCCGGAGCCCTTGCCTGCGTGGGAAGAGGACTTGGGCGCCGCCTTGGCCTGAGACTGCTTGTGGACGGGGTTACCCGTCTTCCGCTTCGCGGCGGCAGCCGCGTCGGCCTTTCTCTTGGCGGCCTCGGCCGCCTTCTTCTTCGCTCTCTGCGCGGCCTCCTTCTTGGCCTTCTCGATGGCGGCCTTCTTGGCCCGTAGCGCGGCCGCTTCGGCGGCCTTGGCCGCCTTCAGCACGGCTTCGGCCGCCTTCTTCGCCGCCTTGAACGCCTGGATGGCGTCGATGGTGCGGTTGACGGCCTTCAGGACGGACGGGATCTTGCCGAGCTTGGTCCACGGGATGGCCCCGATGATCAAACTGCCGCAGGACCACATGTCACCGCCGAAGCAGGCCATGGCGTCGTTGATGCCGATGAAGTCCTTCAGCGTCTCCCAGGCCACGGAGAGGATCACCGAGGTCAGGGACTTGCCCATGGTGGCCTGCGCCTGCGCCACCTGAGCCGCGGACAGACCCGCGCCCGCGAGGGCCGCCGCCTTCTCCGAGGCGGTCAGGGTGATCGCCAGACCGGTCGGGTCGGAGTACGTGACCGGGTTGTTGTGCGCGTAGACGTAGCCGTTCGACTGCAGGGTGTCGTTCAGATCGAGCACCGGGTCGGCGGACAGGAAGCGTCCGACCACCGGGTCGTACAGACGGGCGCCGAGCGGCGTGTAGCCGGAGGCGTCGTCCCTGGTCTTGCCCAGGAACCCCTTGTGGGTCTGCAGGTTGGCAGCCGTGGTGCCGCGCTCGTTGCCGAACGGGTCCTGCTTGCGGATGCGCACCGACATGGCGCCGTAGAGGGCGACCTCCGTGTACGCACTGCCCTGGTGGTCTCCGGTCTGGGCGACCAGGGCCTCCGAACCGGTGCCGTAGGCGTAGCGCATGACCGCACCACTGGGCGTGGGGTAGGTGCGCTGGGTGTTGACGAGGACGCCGCCCTGCTGGACGGTGACCTCGGCCTCGCCCAGGTACAGCGTCGCCTGCTTGCCCTTGACGGTCAGCAGACGGTTGCCGTCCGGGCCGTAGATGTGACGGGTGTCGTTCTGCGGTGCCCACAGCTGCGCGGACGAGGTGCCGTCACAGGTGGCCAGGACGATCGGCGTACCGCTGGCCGAGTTGGCGCCCTGCACCGCCACGCACAGGCCGGAGGCGATGTGCGTGAGCTGCCCCGCAGTATTCCGCTTCAGCTCCTGAGCGGCGGAACCGTCGCACTTCTGGATCTGGACCGCCGACCCGGCCGTGTTGGCGGCCGGCTGGAAGCACCAGGTGTCGTGGACCGTGAGCGTGCCCCGGTTGGGGTCCGTCTGCGGAGTCTGCGCCGTGCCAGGAGTCGGCGTGAACCTGAAGTTCTGCGCGACCGAGCTGTTGCACCCGTACAGCTGGATCGGCTGGCCGGCGACCGCCGCTCCCGACTTCAGGTCCAGGCACTTGTCGGCCAGGCCCACGTACGGGGTCTTGCCGCCGGTGCCCTGACCGGTGATCCGGTCGACCTGACCGTCGTGCGTCCAGGTCAGGCTCTGCTTGTCACCGTTCTGCAGGGACGTGACCGACTTGGTCTCGCCGGTCAGTTCGTACAGTCGCTCCGCCTCGGCCGTGACCTGCGCACCCGCCGGGGTGACGTACTTCTTCGTCACCTTGGTGAGGGTGTGCGGCTGGCTGCCGTCGGCCTTGCCGTACGCGTACGTGCTGACGGCGTCCTTGGCGGTGTCGCCGGTGAGGTTCTTCTCGGTCAGCTTGGTGCGGTTGCCGAGGAGGTCGTACTCGTACTCCTGCCAGTAGCCGGAATCATCCTTGCCGGAGGCCACGTTGAGTGTGCCGTCGGTGTTCTTCGGGCCGGTGCAGGCCGTCTGGTCCTTGGAGGTCCAGGCCGACTTCAGCTGACCCAGCGGGTCGTAGGCGAAGCACTGGCGCTCCTCGATCCCGACGGACTTCTCCTGGATCGAGGTGACGTTGCCGGCCGGGTCGTAGGAGTACGCCCGGTTCGAGACCAGGTTCCCGCCGACGACGGAGTTGTCCGCGCCCGTACCCGACTTCTCGCGGTAGACCAGCTGCTCCTTGAGCTCACCGCTGCCCTCGTCGTACGAGTTCTGCGCCCACACCCGGTACGGCTGAGCGCCCAGGGTCGAGCGCATGACCTGGCCGTACGCGTCGTAGACGATCTCGGAGCCGTACCAGTCCTTGCCGGAGACGGAGAGCGGCTTGCCGTCCTTGTTGTAGCGGACGACCAGCTTCTCGCTCGCCAGTTTGCCCACCGCCGGAACGATGGTCTCGTCCAGCATCCCCTTGTCGGAGTACTTGTACTCGTACGTGTAGTCCTTCGTCAGACCCCAGGTGTCGGCGATGGACTGCGGCAGGGACAGGGTGGTCGAGGTCGGCTGATAGTTGTTCGTGTAGCCGTTGATCTTCTGGGTGTACGCCAGGCCGTCGGTGTGCCGGGTGGCGGTGGCGGGCATGCCCTTGCCGCCGGGGACGGTGTCGTACGTGAAGTCGGCCAGAACGGTTCCGGTGGCGCTGCCCAGTCGCTGCTGCTTCGGACGGGACAGCTCGTCGTAGCCGTTCCAGACGGTGAGACCACGCGCGTTCGTGGTCGTCAGGAGGCGGTCACGGCTGTCGTAGGTGCTGCGCGTCGTGCCCGTGTCCGGGTCGGTCGCGCTCAGCTGACGACCGCGGTGGTCGTACGTCCACGACCACGGGTGGGCCGGGTCGGCGGAGCTGGTCGCCTTCACGATCTGGCCACGCGTGTCGTACGCGTAGCTCGTCGACGTGAAGCCGCCGGGTGCGGCGGGGTTGAACGTGTCCGTCCGCGCGGTGCGGCCGAGCGCGTCGGTGTAGACCCGGTAGGACGAGTCGCCCTCGGGGTTGATGATCTTCGACCAATCCTCGCCGTACTCGTAGCGGACGGCCCGCTCCGGGTACGCCTTCGACGAGGCCTCCTTGGTGACCGGGTCGACGTACTTCATGTACGGCGTCTCCTGGACCACGCGGCCCAGACCGTCGTACGTGTAGCGCGTGATGTTCGGGATGGCGGTGTCGGTGAGCGGCGTGAACAGCTCGCCCGGCTTCGCCTCCCTGGTCAGGTACGCGTTGTTGGTCTGCCACACCTCACCGGAGCTGTTGTACAGCGTGTCGGTGATGAGGTAGCCGGCGTTGTTGTCGGCCTCCTCCAGGGTCTGGCGCTCACGGCCCAGGCCGTCGTAGAGCGTGACGGAGGTCTCGATCCGGTCCTTGTGGCCACGCGAGTAGGTGGTGACGTACGGAGGCTTGCGGGTCTCGAGCGTCGGGTCGGCCGGGTCCGGCTCCGGCTTCGGGACCGTGTACTCGGCCCGGAAGTCCGGCACGGCACCCGTGGTCGGGGTGCGGCCCGGGGCCCAGGCCTCGGCGAGACGGCCCAGCGGGTCGTACTTCGCCTCGCTCACATGCCCGTTGGCGTCGGTCGACTTCAGCGTGACCGCCCGGCCCGGCTCCAGCTCCTGGACCTGGGTGTGGCCCAGGGCGTTGGTCTGGGTGACCTTGAAGACCTGCCCGGTGGGCGGGTCGAAGGCGATCGTGGACGACTTGCCGTCCGGGTCGGTCTTGCGGGTGACGCGGCCGAGGGCGTCGAAACCGTTGGTGCCGTCGGTCTGGAAGCCGGTGCCGTCGCCGTTGAGGGACCACGTCTCGGTGGCCAGAGCGCGGGTGGTGTCGGCGAGAGCCGCGCCGTAGCCCGTGCCGTCGTAGGCGGTACGTGTGCCGCCGGTGAGCGTCGAGAGGTCGGCCCAGTTCGCGCTCGCGCACGTCGTCGGCGAGTTCAGCACCTGCTTGGACAGGCCGATCAGGTTCTTGCCCGTCTGGTGCGTGTACTCGGACTTGGTGCAGGACTCGTCGCCGGCCCTGCCGGTGTCGCCGAGCGACTCCACCAGCGTCGGCAGACCGTACGTCGAGTCGTACGTCGTCAGCGTCTTGACCGTGCGCAGGGTGCGCGGGTCATCGGTGTTGGTGCCGGAGGACTTGGTGTACGCGATCTCCTCGGGCTCCGTCACACGCCAGGCGCGCAGCGGGGTCAGACCGTCGTCACGGTTGCGCTTCCCCAGCTCGGTGGCTTCCGGGATGGTGACGCTGCGGCTGAGCCAGTCGGTGTCGGCGTCGGTCGCGTTGGTGTACGCCAACTCCTCGGCGATGCGGCCGGCGAAGGCCTCGCGGTCGTAGACCGTCGAGCCGTCCGAGGCCTTGATCACGTTGCCGTGGACGTCCTTGACCGGGACGGTGTCGCCCATGCCCCGGAAGTAGCGGTTGACGGCCTTGGACCGCTTGCTGCCGATGGCGGGGTCCTCGGCACCGGTGAGCACCGTGGTCTGCTCGAAGCCCGCGAACTGCGAATAGGTCCGCGTGGACTTCTTGGTGAACTCGGATTCGGCGAGCTTCCAGCCGGCGTTCTTGTACTCGTACGCCGTCTTGGTGGCGTAGGCGCCGTCGACGTTCGGAAGCTCCTCGATGGACTCCACGACGTACTTGTGGAACCAGTCGATGTCCTCGACCTCGGGGTCCGGGTTCCAGTACGACGGGTAGCAGAGGCGGTTGTTCGCCTTCAGCGCGGCCGTGTCCGTCTTGCCGGGCAGCGTGCCGGTGGCGCAGTCGTTGGTCAGACCGGTCGGGTCGTTCGCGTCGGTCGGCTTGTACGTGACGACGGTCTCGCCGCCGTACTCGTTGATGACACGCGCGATGCGCAGCCGGGAGAAGCCCGGACGGTGCGAGTTGACCGCCTTGACGCGGTTGGGCATGTCCTCGGTGTTCGGCTCGAACCGGACCGGGTTCAGTGTCGTGCTGGCGTCGGTGGAGCCGTTGCGGGCGTAGCCGGTGCGCTGGACGGACTCCAGCCACAGGGCGGTGTTCGGGCCGGTCTTCAGCTCGGCGAAGCTCTGCTTCAGCTGGTACTCGTCCACGACCTGGCGGGCGGTGGTGTCGGTACGGCGCTGGGCCGAGGTCGTGATCTTGTCGAGGCGCTTGCGGGTCCAGAAGCTGGGACCGGCGTTCCAGCACTTCTTGCCGGCCTCACAGCGCAGGTCGGCCGGGGTGTCGAACCAGGGCCGGTAGTTGCCCGGGTCCTTCGACTTGAAGTTCTCCTCGGTGCAGGCGACCGTCCCGACGGTGTAGCAGCGCTCGGCGACGGTGAAGCCGATACGTGCCGGGGCCGAGGCGCTGAAGATGTTGTCCTTGCGCTGGCCGTAGTAGATGTGCGACAGGTATCCGTCGCGGTCGTAGACGACCGGCGCCTTGAAGTTGAAGTTACGGGCGTAGTAGTTCTGGTCCTTCTTCCACCACAGCGACATGGCGTTGCCGTGGATGTCCTCGACGTAGTCGAGGCTCCAGCGCCAGCCCTGGGTGCAGTGGGACGACTTCCAGTTCTCGGTCCCGGACCCCTGATAGCAGTCCTCGCCGGCGTGGTTGCCGTAGACCGGCACCGTCAGGACGGAGTCCGTGGTCGGGTCGTCGGCGGCGGTGCCGTTGTCGGACCAGCCCGGGAGCTTGTTCAGGCCGAAGTGGTACTTGGTGCCGTCCTTGGTCGTGACGATCCAGTACTCACCGTTGCGGGCGCCGTTGCCGGTCGCCTGGCCGGTGACGCGCTCGACCTTCGAGCCGTCGCCGTTGGCCGTGAACCACTTGCCCTTGGTCTCGTCCCACACCAGCTCGGTGGTCATGCCACCGAGGGAGAGAGTGGCGTTGTTCGAG
Source organism: Streptomyces sp. NPDC006551 (assembly GCF_040611675.1). Classification (NCBI taxonomy): domain Bacteria; kingdom Bacillati; phylum Actinomycetota; class Actinomycetes; order Kitasatosporales; family Streptomycetaceae; genus Streptomyces; species Streptomyces sp. NPDC006551. The sequence goes on along the minus strand of NZ_JBEXOT010000024.1, from coordinate 79,756 downwards.
CCCCAGCACAGGTCCGCGGTCTTGTGGGTGGCGTTGTTGGAGCCGGCCTTCTTGGAGTCCTGGCGGCAGTTGGCGTACGTACGGGTGATGGAGCCCGCGTTGTAGTCCCAGCCGTCACCGATCCAGGAGGCCTGGTTGTTCGTCGACGACGTACGACCGTCGACGGACTGCGAGGAGTAGGAGAGGGCGATCTTCGGCATCAGGCCGCCGGCGGTCTCCGGGACCTGCACCTGGTACGAGTAGGTGAAGGCACCCGAGGACGAGCCCGCCGACCAGGAGCCGGACGAGAGCAGCGGGGACGCGGTGAAGTCACCCGACACCGACGAACCGGTGTCGAGCAGACCGACCGCCGAACCGCCCGCCGCGTTGGCGGCCGGCTGGACGCCGTCGCGCAGCGAGGCCTTGGTGGGCTTCGACACGAAGCCCTCGCCGATCAGGCTCGACACCGGCACGGTGCCGGTGACGATCTTGCGGGTCTTCGCGTCCTTCGCCGCGGTGGACTTGGTGGGCGCGTCCTTCGCCGGCACCGTCTTCACGGTGGAGCGCAGGCGCGCGAAGCCGTCCGAGTCGTCGTTGCCGGACATTGGGGTGGCACCCGCGTCGTCCGCGCACTCGCCCTCGGTGGGGGAGGAGTAGACGCACTCGGGCAGGAGCATCAGACCGAAACGCTCGGCGGCGTTCGGGCCGTAGAGGTCGGCGAAGCCGGTCGTGTCGACGGTGAGCGCCACCTCGGCGGCCGGGTCGACGGTCTCCGGCGGCGTGACCTTCATGACCAGACCCGAGACACCGGCGTCCTGCGAGGTGGTCGTCGGGGCGAGGCCGACCTGCCAGTCACCGGCGACGGTGGCGGGGTCGGTGCCCGCGGGCACCCCGAGCGCGATCGGGAGACCGTTGCTGACCGGGACCGTGGTGCCCGGCTCGGTGGTCGCCGACAGGGTCGCGTTGCCGGTGCCCGACGTCCAAGGCGCGGTCGCCTTCGGGTCGTAGTTGTCGACCGGCACCTCGGGAGCCGTGGTCAGCGTCTTCTGCGCCTCGGCGTCTCCGTCGAGCTCGGTGCTCTTCGGGATGTCGGGCAGATCGACCGAAGTGGTCGTCTCCTCGCGGCTCATGCCCGGGCCGGGGATGGCCAGCGCCTGCCCGCCGAGGCTCGTCACCGTCAACGTCGAGGACAACAAAAGGACGATCGCCGTGCGGCTCAGCCGCCGGCGCCGCCGTTGTGACTCTGTCAGGGCTGGGCGTCCCCGCCCCAGCCATGACAGCGGACCTGAAGCACGCATGCGTGTCGACTCCCACCCTGGCAATTCAGACAACGGATGGTGTGGAAACACCAGAAGGCACACGCCTGTCTCAGGCGCGTGCGTGCGTACTGTCTGTCATGTGCGGTACACGGATCAAGATTGCCGTTTCTCGGTTGCGCGCCGTCCAAGTGATGTGCGTCACGCCTCAGTTCGCCACAGACGAAGCACCCGTGACGACGTTTCAGATACGTGCACCTATCCGGATTTCAGCGACTCTTGGGCGCCATAAATCGCCACAAGTCCACTACCGGCACGGTTGTCTGATAGGAGGTCAGAGCGGCCCGAGTGCGGGGGTAACGGATTCATAAAATTCCCATGTATGGACGCAGTGTGTCGGGTGTGTGATCGTGTGTGCGCTCTCTGCCCCGCGGTCGGCCGTCAGGGGCTGGTTGTGCTGTCCCCCATCCACCTGGTTCACACGGGAGTAGACCGCCGTGTTCGCGCCGCCTCGTTATCTCAGCCCCTTCGTGCGCACGCGCACGCGGCTGTCCTTGACCATCGGCCTCGTACTGGCCGCCCTCACCGCTGCCCTCCTGCCTTGGTGGCAGCCCGACTCCGCACCAGTGACGACCGCCCGCGGCAGGACAACCGACGCCGAGCAGGCCGCCACCGGACCGAAGGACGAGGCCACGGCGCTGGCCGAGGCCGCGCGTACGGGCAAGAAGGTCCTCGTCGACACCGCCACCACGGCCACCGCGCTGACCTGGGCGCTGCCCGACGGGAAGCTGCGCAGCCAGATCCACTCCCTGCCGCAGCGCGCGAAGAACGCCGCCGGTAGGTGGGCGCCGGTCGACAACAAACTCCAGCGCACCGACAAGGCACCGCGCGGGCTGGGTATTTCGGCCGTGAACGCCGTGTACCCGGTGCGATTCGCCGGCGGCGGCACCCAGGCGTCCCGTGCCGACCGCTCGTACGCCCGTGCCCCGCACCCCGGTGAATCGCCGCTGGCCGAAGTCGAGTTCGGCGGCCACACCATCACCTACACCTGGCCGGGCGCCCTGCCCGAGCCGGTGCTCGACGGCCCGCGTGCCCTCTACTCCGAGGTGCTGCCGGGGGTCGACCTGCTCCTGGTCGCGCGCGAGGAGGGCGGTTTCGGCCAGCTGCTCATCGTGAAGACGCCGCAGGCCGCCCAGCAGCAGGCGCTCAAGTCGGTCTCCTACGGTCTGCGTTCGGCGACCGCGACCTTCCGGCACGACGCGAAGAGCGACCGCGTGCTCGTCCTGGACAAGGCGGGCAAGGAGGTCGGCTCGGTTCCGACCCCGTTCGCATGGGACTCCAGCGGCCGTGACGCCGAGCTGCCCGAGAACGCCGTCGTCCGTACGTCGACCGCCACGCCCGCCGACGTCCTGAAGCTGTCCGGCCTGTCCGGCATGGAGCCCGGCGCCAGGACCGCCCAGCTGCCGGTCGACCTGGAGGGCGACGGGACCGGCACCGCGCGGATCGCACTGGACGTGGCCGGCAGCGGTCTGCTGTCCGCCCAGAGGGTGACGTACCCCGTCTTCATCGACCCGACGATCAACCCGGGCACCCAGGCGTGGACGCTGGTGTCGAAGCAGTACCCCAACTCCAACTTCACCAACGGCACCAACTACAACGGCGGCACCTCCGAAGCCCGCGTCGGCCACGAGAACGACACCGGCGTCACCGCCCGCTCCTTCTGGCGCATGGGCTTCGACTCCAAGATCAAGGGCGCCACCATCAGCCGCGCGACGTACAAGGTGCTCAACACCCACTCCTGGTCCTGCAGCACCCGTGAGTTCCAGTTCTGGCTGACCGGCTCCATCTCCTCCGGCACCACCTGGAACGCGCAGCCGTCCTGGTCCACGCTGCTGCAGAAGAAGTCCTTCGCGCACGGCTGGTCGACCTCCTGCCCCGACGACTACGAGGCCTTCGACGTGAAGGTCGCGGCCCAGAAGGCCGCCACCGCAGGTTTGTCGAACATCACCTTCGGCATGCGCGCCACCAGCGAGACCGATACCTACACCTGGCGCAAGTTCAAGGCGACCTCCGCCGTCATGGAGGTCGACTACAACCGTCCGCCGAACGAGCCCACGAGCGGAACGATCGCCGGCTTCGCCTGCGTCATCGGCGCCCCGGGCCGTACGGTCGGCAAGACCAACCTGGTCCTGAAGGCCTACGCCTCCGACCCCGACGGCAACCTCAAGGGCCTGCGCTTCAAGTTCTGGAAGGCCGGCACCACCGTCCCGGCCGGCACCCTGGTCACCAGCCTGTCCAGCGGCTGGGCCTCGACCACGATCCCGTCGACCTCCCTGGAGGACAAGGCCACCTACTACTGGGCCGTGCGCGCCGAGGACGCGGTCGGTGCCGTCTCCTCCTACTTCCCGGCCAACACCGCCGAGAACTGCGCCGTGACCATCGACGGCTCGGCCCCGCCGCCGCCGGTCGTCGACGAGGACACCACGCCGTTCAAGCGCGCCACCTCCGACGGCGCCACATGGGCGAGTGTGAAGTTCGGCCAGAGCGGCCCGATCACCTTCACCTCCGAGGGCGCGGCGAAGTTCCGCTACGGCTGGGAAGGCGTCAGCTACACCGACGTCACCGCAGTCAACGGCTCGTACACCGTGACCGATCTCAAGCCGCCGCACGCCGGCCCGAACTGGCTGCACGTCTTCGCGCTCGACGCCACCGGCAACGTCAGCGCCCGCACCGACTACGCCACCTATGTCCCGCCGCGTGACACCGCGGACGGTCCCGGCGACGTCGGCGGGGACGGGATCCCGGACCTGATGATCATCGACGCGAACGGCAACTTCTTCTCCTACCCCGGTGCCCCGGGCGGAGAGCTGTACGCGGGTCTGACCGGCTCCTACACCATCGGCGCCGACGGCAAGCCCGTCCTGGCCCCGAAGGCCCCCTGGTGGAACGGCACCAAGGCCGCGCTGATCGCCCACTACCAGGACGTCTTCCCCGCCGACGGTTCCACGGACCTGTTCGCGGTGGACCCCGACGGCACGTTCTACCTCTACCCCGGTGACGGCTACGGCACCTTCAACGTCGACGACCGGCTCGATATCCGCCTCCCGTCGAACGCCCCCGCGCCCTCGACGTGGACGCAGATGAAGGCGGTCGGTGACATCACCGGCGACAAGCTGCCCGACCTCGCCCTGCGCGCCGGCACCGCCTTCTGGGTGCTCTCCGGTTACACGGGCGCCACCTTCCAGTCCGCCATCCTCATGGAGGGCGCGGCCTGGGGCCCGCGTGACATCGTCAACCTCGCGGACATGAACAAGGACGGCACGCCCGACCTGCTGTGGCGCAACACCGAGAACGGCAACATGTACGTCCGCCACGGCAAGCCCGGATCCGTCGCCGGAAGCGTCAACCTCGACTCCCTCAAGCTCGCGGCGAACTCCCTCAACGGCGACGTGACCTTCGGCACCAACTGGACGGCCGCCAACGTCTCCACCGCGATCGGCATCCCGGACGTCAACGGCGACGGCATCCCCGACATCTGGGCCCGCTTCGCCTCCGACGGCCACATCAGCGTCTACCACCCGTCCACGACCAACACCAACGGACCGGTGAAGACGGTGCTGTCGGTCAACTGGAACGGCATCAAGTCCTTCGGCTGACAGGCCGGGCGACCTGACCGTCCGCATGGGTGAGCCCCCGGCGCCGTGAAGGCGCCGGGGGCTCACCCGACCGCAGTTCACCGGATGCGGCCCAGTGACCTGAGACTCTCCGGCTCAGGTCACTAGGACACCAACCCCTGGCCCTCCAGCTCGGTCAGCCGCACGGTGCACAGACCCCCGCGCTCGGCCTTCACCTCCGTCACCTTCAACTGCGTGCCCGGCGCGAGGATGTACTCCTCCTCGCCCGTGAACGCGGAGTACCTCCGGATCCCCACCGCCCGCGCCGGCGTCACCTCGAACAGGGTCCGCTTGCCACGACTCCCGAGGAACGCCCGAGCCACGCTCAACTCGGACGTACACGACGACACACCCCACCACGTCACCGTCCGCCCCTGCGGATACTGGGACCGCAGATCCAGGGCCACACCACGCCACAACGGCCGCGTCCGCGCCGGCAGCGCCGCCACCGCCGAGAACAGCAACCGCAGGTACGGCAGGTACGGCACCAACCGCTCCCGGTCCGGAGAACGCAGTACGGCGTTGATCTCTCGGTAGAACGCCGACTCACACGTGTACAGGTACAGCGCCGAGATCGCGTCGGCGGTCAGCCCTTCCCCGAGCACCCCTTCCCCGGACGACCCGCCCACGGCCTCCATCTCCGCGACCTTGGCCTCCCCGAACCGACTCGACCGCTCGATGTGCCGATCCAGATGCGCGAGCACCCGCGACACCGGCTCGACGGCCTTTCGGAAATCCATCAACGGCGTGTCGAACACCCCGGTGACGGGCGGCAGGACGAGCCCCTCGTCCTTGACGCTCGTGAGCCGCTCCAGATACAGCTGGTGCAGCTCCATCGTCGACGCGATGAACGCCCCCATCCGCTCCGCGACACCACCGTCCTGCGACCCGTCGGCCCCCGGCGTCTCCCGGTCCCAGCCCTTCCGCGGCAACCAGTCGACCGGCTCGGCCCCCACCGCCGCCAGGGCGTCGTTGACCTGCGCGAAGTGGTCACCCTCGCAGAAGATGTCCCCCTGCGCCGCCGGGTTCGCGTGGTCCAGGTGCCGGACCTCGACCCCCGGGTACTTCTTCTCCAGCCGCTGGACGACCCTCTTCAGGCTCCGGGGGTGCGCGCCCCACCAGGCGAACACGACACCCCGATCCTCCTCCTCGGCGTCCTGCTTCGCCCGAAGGATCTCCTCGACGATCTGCTCGGCCACGGGCCGCCAGAACGACGTGTGCCGATCGGTCGGCATCGCCCCGTCCGCACTCGCCGTGAGGGACGCGTTCAGCAGCAGCACACCCTGGGTGAGCATCGCCTGGAACCACTCCGGCGGCTGAACCGTGTCCTCCTTCTTCAACAAGGCGCGGATGTCGGCGATCGGCGTCTTCTTGACGATGCCGTACTTCCACATCGCGGCCGCCTTGATGATGCAGCGAATGCTGACCACCCGACCGAACTGACTGTCCTTCCAGTCATGGAAGGTGTTGTCGAACATCGCGATGCCGGTCGCGCTCTCCGCCCGCGGATACGGGTTCTGTCCGAAGACGATCACCTTCCACTTGTGCGGCGGATGCGGCTTCACCGCCTGGAACGTCAACTCGCGCACCGGAACCACCTCCGGGCTGCGCTTCGGACCGATGAAATCGGCGGCCCCCGGCTGTGCCTCGATCACCGGACCCAACAAAGGCAGCCACGGCTCACCACCACCGGTGAACAGCTCGGCCAACCCCAACGGGTCCCCGGCCGAGGAACCCGTCTGGCCCGCGGCCGGAACGTCGACATCACTCACGAGGGCGGAACTCCCAGGACTCGAACCGGACGCCCCCTCGGGCTCGCCGGCATGCTGAACGGATTCGACAAGGTCATCGCCGGCATCCCCGCCGGGTGCGGTGCCGGCCTGCGGACCGTGCGCGTCAGCGACGAAAGGAAGGCCGCTCCGGCACGTTGATCCGGACCCGCCGCGCGGACCCCGCCCCTTCGATGTCGTCGAGCTGCCCCAACACCGCGGCCCGCAACTCGTCGTAGTCGGCAAACCCGTGATCGTGGAACAGGGTGTATCCCGTCCACATCAGATTGGCGCACACCCGCGCGGGCACCCGACCTGTCCGCGCGCCCATCCCCACGAGCGCCACCGACCGGATACTGCCGGGCTTCACCCGGTTCTGCAGATGCACCGCCTGGAACGCGGCAGCGCATGCCAGCGCCACGTTCATGGTCTCGCTGACGTTCTGCGAGGACTGCCGCATGGTCGGCGTCGAGATCAGAAAGCGGGGAACGGCCGCCCCGGACGGGACACACACCGCGCTGCCAACCGGCAGGCTCCCGCCGAACCGATCACGGATCGCCCGCTGCACCCGCATCTGGATCCCGGCGCCGAGGTACCGCTTGACGACGGCGTCGACCCCACCGTCCATCCGGCCCCGCGCATTGGTGGGGGACACCCACGCGTCGACATCCACATCGAGAATGGAGCCCCGTCGGATCTCGACCTCGGGCGTGTCCGCGAACGCGGAACGCCAAGCCGCGACCACCTCGTCGTTGACATCGACCAGAACAACCCTCAACGTGCCCTCGGCACCCACGAGTCCACCCCTCTCGCACCATCTCTCGAACGCATCCGAAGCTACAGCGCCCCACTGACAACGCCGACGCCGCGCATCTCGGCGGGCTTCGTCTCCTTCATCCGCTCCGGAGTCGAGAACGGTCACCTTCGCCGCACCAAGAGTCCGAGCCGCAGTGATTGACGGTCCGTCAGTTCTGCGGGACGGTAACGCCATGGCGACGACCCAGGGGATCCGCGCTGCGTACCGTGCCCGGCGATGGGGCGGGGCCGTCGTGCTTCTCGCCCTCGTCTCGACGGCGCTCGGTGCGGAGGCGCCGGCGCGGGCGGCAGGGCCGCGCCCGTACGACACCCGCGCGGCCGAACTGACCGTCGACGGCACGCGGTTCGTCGACGGGTACGGTCGCGAGGTGGTGCTGCGCGGCTTCAACGTGTCCGGCGAGACCAAGCTGGCCGAGAACGACGGACTGCCCTTCGCCGGTGTCGAGGACGCCAGGAAGTCGGCGCGCGCGGTTCGCGAGCTGGGCGGGGCCAACTCGGTGCGGTTCCTTCTGTCGTGGGCGGCGGCCGAGCCCGTACGTGGGCAGGTGGACGAGGTGTATCTGGCGCGGGTGACCGCACAGATACGGGAGTTCCTCGCCGTCGGACTGCGCGTGTACCCCGACTTCCACCAAGATCTCTTCTCCAGCCACGTCTTCGACAAGGACAGCTGGTACTCGGGCGACGGCGCACCGGCGTGGGTCGTCCAAGCGGGCGGCTACCCCCGCGAGTTCTGCGGAATCTGCGCCCACTGGGGTCAGAACATCACGCAGAACCAGACGGTCAAGGACGCCATGCGCGACTTCTGGACCAACCGCAACGGCATCCAGGACGCCTTTCTGGACACCGCGCAGAAGACCATGGCGTACCTGGCCGGGCACCTGGAGCGGGCGGAGTTCGCCGGGATCGCCGGTTTCGACCCGTACAACGAGCCCTATGCGGGACAGTACGCGAGCGGCCAGGACGGGAGCAGCTGGGAACAGGGCCTGCTCTGGCCTTTCTACGAGAAGTTCAGGGCGCGCATGGACGCCGCGGGCTGGCAGGGCAAGCCGGCCCTCGTCGAGCCGAACATGTTCTGGAACTCCAACCTCTCTTTCATGAAACAGCCCGGCGGCCTCGGTGGAGTGGGCACCCTGGGCCCGCGCTATGTGTTCAACACGCACTTCTACGACCAGGCGCGGATGTCCGGCTTCTTCGACCTGACCAAGGCGAAGGACGGTGAGTACGCCGACGACTTCGACACCGTTCGCGAACGGTCCGACGCCCTCCGTACGCCCGCGATCGTCAGCGAGTTCGGCCACCCCCTGACCGGCACGTCGTCCGACAAGGCGCCTTCCGTCCTCAAGGGCCAGTACCAGGCGCTCGACAGCGGGCTGGGCGGCAGCACCTGGTGGCAGAACCCCGCCACCGCGGGGCCCGTACTGTCCGCCACGCAGTGGCAGTGGGACATCTACAGCGGTCGCCACCACGAGGCGATGAACGGCAATCCGGACAAGATCCGCACCGAGGGCGACGCATGGAACGACGAGGACCTCTCCGCCGTACACCTCGACGACCAGGGCGTCCCCCGGCTCCGGCAGGACGCGCGACTCGTGGACCGTCTGTATCCGAGCGCGGTCGCCGGCGGTACGCTCGCGTTCCTCTACGAGGACCGCTCACGTGACGCGGGTAAGGCGGTGACCTGGAGCCGGATACCGGCGGGCATGCCCGAGTCGGCGCGACTGACCGGCACGGACCATCCGTACGGTCTGCTGGTGTGGCGGGGCAACGGGTCGAGCGCGCCGACCGAGCTCCATCTGCCGGCCGGCTTCGATCCCGCCACGACCACGGTCGTCTCCGACCTCGGCACGGTGACCGGCCCGGGGGCCACCGGGACGATCGCGGTCGCCCCCGAGCCGGGCGGCACGAACGCCCGCCGCATCCTCCTGTCCGGCGCCTCGCAGGGCGTCCACTTCGCGCTGGTGAGCGCCGCGCCGGCGACGGCCGAGCAGCGCGCGGCGGTGCGGCGGGAACTCGGACAGTGGGTGGCGGGGGCGGGTTTCGCAGCCGAATGAGGCCCCCTCGCGCGCCCGGCCGGAACGCGCCACCACTCCGCGGCCGGCCCCCGACCCTTCACGACCGGGCGCCCCCACTCTTCACGGCCCGGACGGCGGGTCCCTGTCAGGTGCCCTGGCGTCCCCGCAGTTCCTCCACGGCCGCCCGGGCCGCGGCGCCGATCACCGCGTCGGCGCGCGGCAGCTTGGTGTCGGACCGGGCGGCCTGGGTGAAGACCACGGCGGTGTACGTGCTGCCGTCCGCGAGTTCGACGACGCCCGCTTCATGGCGCATCGCACCGAAGGTGCCGGTCTTGCCGTAGACGGTGACGTCGTCGTAGGGGAATCCGGAGCCGAGCCGATGCGCCCACGGCTGCTTGCGCATCACGTCGCGCATGAAGGCGCAGCGGTCGGCGGAGGCGGCCTGCCCGGTCCAGATCGCTCGCAGCAGCCGCGCCATGTCCGCCGGGGTGGTGGACGCCTTGAACGCCGGGTCGTACACGCCCGGGGGCGCGACGGTGTCGTTGTCCGCCACGTGCGCCAGGGCCGCGTCCAGCGAGGGGGCGCCCGTCTCGGCGAGCAGCCGGCTGAACGTGCTGACGACGCCGCCGTGGATATGGGTGTCGGGCATGCCCAGGTCGCGGCACATGGCGTCGACCACGTCCGGGCCGACCGCTCGGAGAACGGCGTGGGCCGAGGTGTTGTCCGAGATGGTCATCATCAGCACCACCATGTCGCGCAGCGACAGGGTGACCGGGTCGTGCAGGATCGAGATCCCGGTCGGGCCGGGAACGCGCTCGTCCGGCTCCAGCGTCAGCCGGCGACGCGGGTCGATCAGCCCCGCGTCCGCGAGCCGGCAGAAGGCGACCATCAGAGGAACCTTGTAGACCGAGCCCATGGGCAGCCGTTCGCCGGGATCGATGGTCACCTGCGCCGACGGGCGGTGGAGTTCCGCCACGTGCAGCCAGCCGCGGACGCCCGCGTCGTCGAACATCCCGCGGATGGCCCGCTCCACACCGCTGCCGGACCTCCTGCCGCTCACGATGCCGCCTTCCGGGCCAGGGCGTCCTCGAGCAGCCGCGCTGTCTCGGCGGTCTCCTTCGCACCCGGACGCCTCGGGTCCCAGGCCACCCTCAGCCGAAGGGGGAGCGGCGGGTCCGTCGCCGTCAGCCGCTCGACCCCGGAGGCCGTCAGCCTGTCGTCCGCCGTGACCAGCACCGCCTGACCGGCCGCCACCAGGGCAAGACCGGCGCGCTCATCGGAGACCACCACGGTTTCCACCCGGCGGCCGCGGCTGGCCAGGGTGTCGATGAACAGGTCGTGGGCCGCGGGCGCCTCGGCGCGCGGACGTACGGCGACGGGCAGGCGCGACGGCAGCGTGTCACCGGCGTCCCCGCGACCGGCGGGTGCGAGGATCCAGGTCGGCAGCAGGATCACCCGACCGGCGGCGAGACCGTGCAGTACGGAGGGATGGCGGATCACGGCGATGTCGAGCCGCCCGGCCGCGACGTCGCCGAGCAGCACGGCGGTCGGCGATGTCACCATGCCGATCCGGCTCCGTTCGCCGGCCCGGACCGGCGCGGCCGCCACGTCGGCCGCGAGGGCCGTCGGCACTTCGGGCGCCAGTCCCAGCCGCAGGCGACGACCGTCGGCGTGTTCACGAGCGCCGGTCTCACGGAGCTCCGCCAGTGCGGCCAGTGCTCTGCGGGCGTGCGGAAGCAGCAGGGTCCCCTCCTCGGTGAGGGACACTCCCCGCTCACGGTCGAACAGGCGCACGCCGAGCAGGGCTTCCAGCCGCCGCAGGCCCTGCGACAGTGGTGGCTGGGTGATGCCCACCCGCTGCGCGGCGGTCCCGAAGTGTTCCTCCTCCGCCAGCGCGACGAAGATTTCCAGATGCCGTTCCGTCAGCACTCTTCCTCCTCCTGACGTGCAGTGATACATCATACGAATCACCGTGATGCCGAGATCGTATTCGACATGCGGGACGGGGGCGGGCTTGACTCCCGGAGGGGCGGCCGAGCCGGTTCGGGCGACGCCCTCGCCGCGCTGCCGGCTGCCGCGAGCAGAGGCGCCCCCTGGCCGGGAGTCGTCTCCGGCGAGCTGACCAGGCCCGACCCGACCGCGAACGGAGAGCACCTTGACGTACACCGACAGCTGGAACAGTTCCGCCCCGCACGGGCGGTCGCGGCCCAGGCGACGACTGCTCGGCATCGGCGCGGCCCTTCTTCTGGCGGCGGGAGGCGGGTACGCCGCCTTCAGCCTCTGGGGCGGCGATGCGCAGGAAGATCCGCACGTGACCTCTGCCCGCAAGCCCTTGACCGCGTTCCTCACCGCATGGGCCGGGCATGACCCGACGAAGGCGGCGACGCACACCGACACGCCCGACGCCGCCGCGTCACTCCTCACGTCGGTACTGACCAACCTCAGGCCCTCCAGGACGACGATCGTCGAGGGCGAGGGTCAGAAGAAGAGCGAACAGGAGGTGCACTTCCCCTTCACCGTGGCCATGGCGATTCCGGGCGCGGGGGACGTCACCTGGCAGTCCCGGGCGCGGATGATCCACACAGCCGGGACGTGGAAGGTCGAGTTCACTTCGCCGATGATCCATCCGGAGCTGAAACCGGGACAGACACTCGCGCTCGAGAGCGGCGACGACAGGGCGAAGGTACTCGACACCAACGGCGCCCCGCTCCAGGCGGACAGCCTCGTCGGCGCCGTCGACCCCGTCAGCGGCAAAGGCACCTCCGGCCTGGAAGCCCGCTACGACGACGTCCTGTCCGGTGGTACGAAGGTGAACAAGACCCTGGTGGTCGCGGACCGGCAGAGCGGGCGCGCCGTCAAGAGTCTCACCGAGGCTCCGAAGGCCGAAGGCCGCCCCGTGCGCACCACCATCGACCCTCGCGTCCAGCAGGCCGCGGCCAAGGCCCTGACCGGGGTCGAGGACAACGCGGCCATCGTCGCCATCGACCCGCGCAACGGCCACATCCTCGCCGCCGCCAACCGGCCCGCCGGCCTCAACCGCGCACTCGAAGGGCGCTACCCGCCCGGTTCCGTCTTCAAGGTCGTCACAGCGGCGGCGCTCCTGAAGGGCGGCGTACGACCCGAAGCGCCCGCGGCCTGCCCGAAGTTCGCAAGCGTCGACGGACAGCGCTTCGAGAACCAGAACCAGTTCGACCTTCCGGCCGGCTCGACCTTCGAGGACGCCTTCGCGCAGTCCTGCAACACCTACTTCGTCAACGCCCGGGGCCGGCTCTCCGACACCGACCTGCGCGATGCTGCCCGGGCGTTCGGTATCGGCGGCAGCTGGGACGTGGGTACGACCACCTATGACGGCAGCGTCCCCGTCACGACGAGCGACAACGACAAGGCCGCCGCGACCATCGGCCAGGCGCGCGTGCAGGTCTCACCGCTGGTGATGGCCTCCGTCGCGGCCACCGTCAAGAGCGGAACGTTCAAGCAGCCGATGCTGGTGCCGGACGCGGTGAAGAAGAAGTACAACGCCCCGGTGGCGCTGGATGCCGAGGTGACCCGTCGGCTGCGCGAGCTGATGCGCGCCACCGTCACCTCCGGTTCCGCCCACGCGCTGAAGGGCCTGTCCGGCCGGCCGCACGCGAAGACCGGAACCGCCGAATTCGGCACCGAGGCCCCGCCGCGCACCCACGCCTGGATGATCGGCTACCAGGGCGACTCCGACCTCGCGTGGGCGGTGCTCCTGGAGGACGGAGGTTCCGGGGGCGCCGACGCGGGCCCGGTCGCCGCGCGGTTCCTGAGCAACCTGGCCCACTGAGGGCCACCGCAGACCTCATCGAGTCGTGGTCGCCGCTCGGCCGACGGCCGGCCGCCCGTGCCGCGATGCGAGCACTCCGTACGAACGAACCTCACAAGAGAAGGCCCGCACACCATGCACACCCGAACCCTCGCCTCCCGCCGTGCCGTACTCGCCACCCTGGCCGGGCTCGCGGCCCTGCCCCTCCCCGGATGCACGGCCGCCCCGGACGCCGCCTCGCCGACCCCGTCCGGCCCGACACCACCCGCCTCCAAGCCCTCCTCGTCGACGCCCGCCGATCCCCGTACGGAGCGCGCGTTCGGGGAACTGGAGAGGAAGTTCGACGCCCGGCTGGGCGTCTACGCGCTCGACACCGGCAGCGGCCGGACCGTCGTCCACCGGCCCGACGAACGCTTCGCCTACGCCTCCACCTGCAAGGCACTGCTCGCCGGCGCCGTGCTGGACAGGAACTCCCTCCGGCAGCTCGACCGGCTCGTGCGGTACGGCCCTGAGGAACTCATCAGCCACTCACCGATCACCGAGCGGCACGTCGCCACCGGAATGACCCTGCGCGAGCTGTGCGACGCCGCCGTCCGCTACAGCGACAACGCCGCGGCCAACCTCCTCTTCCGCGGACTCGGCGGACCCCGGGGGCTGCAGGACGTTCTGCGCGGCCTCGGCGACCGGGTCACCCGGTGCGACCGCTACGAAGTCGACCTCAGTGAGGCCGCCCCCGGCGACCTCCGCGACACCAGCACGCCCCGCGCCCTCGCCACCGACCTGCGCGCCTACGTCCTCGGCGACATCCTCCCCGCAGACAAGCGAGCCGTGCTGACCGACTGGCTCAAGCGCAACACCACCGGCGACCACACCATCCGCGCCGGCGCCCCTGACGACTGGCAGATCGGTGACAAGACGGGCTCGGGCGGCTTCGGCACCCGCAACGACATCGCCATCCTCTGGCCCCCCGGCGCCGCACCGATCGCCCTGGCCGTCCTCTCCCGCCGCGGCACCAAGGACGCCGAACGCGTCGACGCGCTGATCGCCCGAGCCACCGAGGTCGCCCTCGGCGCGATCGTCCAGTGACCTGAGTCGGAGGTTCTTCGGTAGATCGTCGCTGCGGTCCATCCGCATAGATCCGAGGGCGCTCACGAACGCTGCTGGCCACAGGCTCATCGGCCGCCGCCGATGCACTAGGTGTCCAGCAGGAACTGCGTATGGATCTCCGACTCAGTTCACTAGGCAGTGTCCGGTGGATCGGGGCCGGGTCCACGAGGCCTGGCGCGGGTACCGGACTTCCGCGAACGTAGTACGACCGGGGTGCAGGGGACCACGGCGGTCCGGCAGCGCTGCCCCGCCCGTCGGGGGCCCGCAGCGCCGGTCCGGGCATCAGGGCGCCGACGGCCGGGTGCCCGCCCGCAGCGACCTCAGGACATGGACGTACATGCCCGTAAAAGGGGTACGCGAGGTCTGCACGAGGATCCGGAAAGCTGATCGTCTTCCTTGCCGGCACCCTCCCGAGGGGGTGAGCAGGGGTTTCGACGAAGGACAGGGAGAGGTGTGTCCGACCCGACGGCCAAGGCGAGGGCTTGGTGCCGAAGCCGGTTGCTGAGCGCGCGGGACTTCGTGACCGGGGCGGTGCGCGGGCCCGGCGACGCGCGCGATGGAATGCTTCTGCTGCTCAAGGGAGCCGCCGCCGCCACCGTCGCCTGGTGTCTGTCCTCCTGGCTGCTGCCCTCGACCGTGACCGCGTTCGCCCCCTTCACCGCGCTGCTGGCCCTGCAGTCCACGGTCTACCGGTCGCTGTGGGACTCCGCGCAGTACCTCGGAGCCATGGCGATCGGGACCGCCGTGGCGGCGGGGTTCGGCGGCACCGTCGGCGTCCACGCCTGGAGCCTCGGCGTCCTGGTCTTCACCGCCCTGCTCGTGGCCCGCCTGGACCTGCTGGGTCGGCAGGGCACCCAAGTTCCGGTCGTGGCCCTCTTCGCGTTCGCCGGCGGGGGCGGACAGATCGACTACATCGGGCACCTCGTGGGGTCCGCCACCATCGGCGTGTGCTGCGGCCTCGTCGCGCACTTCGCGATCGCCCCCTCGCCCCACACGGACACCGCCCAGCAACGGGTCGGAGACCTGGCCGCCCGCGTCCAGAGCCTGCTCCGCACCCTGGCGCGTACCGCCGAGGGGAGGACCGACGACGAGCGCGCGCGGGAGGACTGGCCGCGCCGCTGCGAGGAGTTGGCCGCCCAGGCGACGCACGCGCGCGCGGTGCTCGACAGGGAGCACGAGAACACCAAGCTCAATCCCCGGCGCCGGTGGAGCAGCGCGCAGGAAGCCCTGCAGCGCTGTCACGAGACCATCAGCATGGTCGAGCGCATAGGCACCCACATCCGGTCCATCGCCCGTGCGCTGGAGTACGACCCAGAGGCCTCAGCCTCCTCGTCCGGACCGTCCCGCACACCGGAGGCGTCCGTGTCGGCGGACTTCCTCCCCTCCTACGCCCAGCTGCTGCACGGCACCGCGGCAGCGCTCGAATGTCTCGCCCCGCCCCACGGACCGGAGGACCCCGACCGGCTCCGCGCCTGCCTCGACGACGCCGCGCGCCGCTACGAGGACGTGGCGACCATGGCGCGGAACGGCCCTCTCGACCATCCCGGGGAGTGGCCCGTCCACGGCACCGCCCTCCTGGAGGCGGCACGCATCCTCGACGAGATCGAGGGCACCTTCTCCCGTACCGTCGAGGCGCCCGAGTGAGGGGCGGGGCGGCCCGGTGTCGTAGGGTCCGGCCGTATGCATGTGGTTGCGGTCCTCGCGCTCGATGACGTGTCGGCCTTCGATCTGGCCATCCCCTGCCAGGTGTTCGCGCTCGCGACCCGTCCGGACGGGTCCCCCGCGTACGACGTACGTGTGTGCACCGACCGCGACGTCGCGGCGATGGCGGGACCGGCACAGCCCTTCCAGGTGTCGTCCTCGTACCGGTGGGAGGACGTCCGTGACGCCGACACCGTCATCGTCCCCGGAGTCCCGGCCGAGCAGATCCCGCACCCGCGCGCCGTCGGCCTGCTGCGGGAGGCGGCGGCCGCGGGAGCGCGGGTGGCCTCCATCTGTACGGGAGCCTTCGTGCTCGCCCGTGCCGGACTGCTCGAGGGCCGCAACGCGACGACGCACTGGAGGTTCGCCGACTCGCTGGCCGAACAGTTCCCCCGTACCCGGGTCGATCCGTCGGTGCTGTTCGTGGACGAGGGACAGATCCTGACCTCGGCGGGGATCGCCGCGGGGCTCGACCTGTGCCTGCACCTGGTGCGCCGCGACCACGGCGCGGTCGTGGCGGCGGAGGTCGCCCGCATGCTGGTCATGCCCCCGCAACGAGCCGGGGGGCAGGCGCAGTTCATCCAGTACCCCGTCCCGGAGTGCGACTCGGCCGACCTCGGCGGCACGATGCGGTGGATGCGGGACAAGCTGAACGAGCCGCTGTCCATCGCCGACATCGCCGCCCACGCGATGATGAGCCGGCGGAGTCTCGCACGGCACTTCCGCGCGCAGACCGGGACCACGCCGCTCCGCTGGCTCCTCGCCCAGCGCCTGCAGCGCGCGCGGGAACTCCTGGAGAGCACCGACCTGCCGATGCGGCGGGTCGCCGAGGACACCGGATTCGGGTCCGTGGAGACGTTCCGCCACCACTTCGCCCGACAGGTCGGAACCACCCCCTCCGCGTACCGGGCGGCCTTCCGCGGGTGACGCCGGCGAACGGCCGTCGGTCTGGCCGTATCTTGCGCACCTCGGGCATGAGCGCCACTGTCGGCGCTCCCCGTCCGTCGGAAGACTGAACGCGTCTTCGCCCCGGTGGCCCCTCGACGGGCAACGCTGGGGGCACGTTCACGTCTTCACGGAGGATCCCTTGTCCCGTACGCCCAGGCGCGGTCTGCTCCGCTCCGGTGCCGCCGTCGTGACCGGTGCCGGCCTTTCGTACGCCACGGCCGGTACGGCCCGAGCGAGGGCGGCCGGCCCCGCACCGGCACGTCCGCGCCGCGAGCCGCTGCGCGTGCACACCGTGTTGTACGACGGTGTGGAGGAACAGGACTTCGCCGGCCACATCGAGGTCTTCGGGATCACCGGGGAGGACCGCGTCGCGCAGTCCTTCGTCACTGTCGACGGGCCCGGTACGGTGACGACCGCGGCCGGTATGGAGATCGTCTGCCGTGCTCCCTGGTCTCCCCGCTCGGCCGACCTGATCGTGGTTCCGGGCGCCGGGTACGGCGAGGGCTCCGGTGTCGAGCGGGAGGTGCGGCGAGGGGTCCTGCCCCGGGCTCTGGCGGCGGCACGGCGGCGCGGGCTGGTCCTGGGCGGGGTGTGCACGGGCACCATGCTCCTGTCCGCCGCCGGCATCACGGCGGGGCGCCCCTGCACCACGCACCACATCGCCAAGGACGACCTCAAGGCCCAGGGCGGTCGCGTGGTCGGCGGCCGGGTCGTCGACGACGGCGACCTGGTGACGTGCGGCGGGGTGACGTCGGGCATCGACCTGGGCCTGTGGCTGCTGGAACGGTTCTTCGGCCCGGAGACCGCGGTGTTCGCCGAGGAGGTTCTGGAGTACGAGCGGCGCGGCACCGTCTGGCACGCGTAGCGGCTCGGCGCGGCCCTACCCCTCGCCGTCCCCGGACGCGGCCCCTTCGCGCCGGCGCCGTCCGCCGGGAGATCCAGTACGACCCCGCGCCCCTTTACCTCGCGGACGAACCGCTCGCCCGCTGACCATGGACACGGCTGCTCCGTCGTCCCTTTCCCATGAGAACGAGGAGAACCGAACAGACATGAACCGCCGAACTCTGCTGCGCACGACCACCGCGCTCGGCGCCGCGTCCCTCGCGGCCGGCGCGACCACCTCGGCACACGCCGCCACCCCCGCGCCCGCCCCGGCCGCGGCGGCTTCCCGGCGGACGGGGCCCCTCCGCGTACACGTCGTCATGTTCGACGGCGTGGAAGAGCTCGACTACACCGCCCCCTACGAACTCTTCTCGGCGGCCGACCACTTCACCGACCGGCAGGTCGACGTCCGCTACGTCACGCTGGACGACACGCCCACGGTCCGGGCGGCATACGGGAGCACGATCCGCGTCGACCACCGCTGGGCTCCGGAGGAGGCGGACGTCCTGGTGGTACCCGGCGGCGGTTACGCGCGCCGGGAAGACCCCGGAGTGTGGGCCGAGATCCGGCGCGGCGCGCTTCCCCGGGCACTGGCCCGCGCGCCCCGCCCGGGGCTGACCATCAGCGCGCTGTGCACCGGCGTGATGCTGCTCTCGGCCGCCGGACTGACCCGTGGACGGCCTTGCACCACACACCACCGGGCGCGCGCCGACCTTCAGCGGCAGGGCGGCGTCCTGAAGAACGCCCGTGTCGTCGACGACGGCGACCTGGTGACGGCCGGCGGCGTCACCTCCGGCCTGGACCTCGCCCTGTGGCTGGTGCGCCGGGAGCTGGGCGTCGACGCCGCGATCGGCCTGGAGGAGATGCTCGAGTACGAAGCGCGCGGAACGGTGTGGACGGCGGGACGAGGGCGACACGACTAGAAGGAAGCACGCCTTCCCCGTCGGCGGGCCGTGCGCGGTGCCCTGCGGCGCCGTCGATCGCATATAGCGGCGGGTTCGGCCGTACGGGTGGTCACCGGGCACCCGCGGCGGCGGCGGACGGGGAGTCGAGGAGTTCGGCGAGGCCGCGGCGGGTGGCGGCGATGACGACACGGTCCTCGGGGCGCAGGACGTATCCGGGGTGGAGGTCCCACAGGAGTTGGTGGTCCTCCCCGTTCCGGTGGATGGAGGCGAGGTCGGGGTGGCGGGTCGTGGGGGTGGCGGTGTCGAGAGCGAGGACGCGCCAGGCACCGGGGCGGAAGGCTTCGGCGACGGTGCGGCCCGCGAGGAGACGGTTGTCCGCCACCTCCACCGCCGCGAAGAGGAGTACGCGGCGCTCGACCGGGATGGCGCCGAGGATCTGGCGGCCCATCATCGCGCCGGCGAAGGCCGGTGCGGCCAGGTGGGAGACGCTGCGGCTGCGGGTGAGGGCGTCGGGGTGGGCGGTGCGCAGGGTGCGGTGGACGGCGGTGGCGAAGTCGTCGTCGTACAGGCGCAGGGCGACGCGCAGGTCGGGCTTGATGCCACGGGCGTAGAGCGTGGCCTCCAGGTTGGTGGTGTCGGAGCTGGTGAGGGCGAGCAGGGCGTGTGCCCGGTGGATTTTGGCGGATTCCAGGACGCCTTCCTCGGTGGCGTCGCCGAGGACGACGGGGACGCCGAGGCTCCGGGCGAGCGGGACACCACGGGCGTCGGGGTCCTCCTCCACGCACACCACGGGAATGTCGAGTTCGCGGAGCCGGGACAGGACACGAGTGCCGATCTTGCCCAGGCCGAGCAGGACGACGTGGCCGGACAGGCCGCGGGGCGGGCGTCGCAGGGCGCCGGCGCCCCGGAAGGTGCCCAGCGCCTCCAACCCGGCCGCGATGAGGAGCGGAAGCAGGGCCAGGCCGACGAGGCCGGACAGGAGCTGGAGAATCTGGCGGGAGAGAGGTTCGCCCACGGCCGGGTCGCCGATCGAGAACAGGTCGAGCAGGGTGAGGTACGCGGCGTGCGGCGGGTCGGCGTCGGTGGCGACCGTGGCGGCCACGGTCAGTCCGAGCACCGAGGCGACGATGCCGGCGAGGGCCCACCGCAGGCGGCTCGAGAAGAGTTCGCCGAGGGGCGCGCCCCGACGGGAAAGACGCCGCGTGGGCACGGTCGGCCCGGCGTACCGCACGGCCTCCAGGACGACGGTCCCGCGCCCGGTCGCGCCCGCCACGGTGAGGTCGTCGGGCAGGAGCTCGGGGCCTTGCGCGGCGCTGCTGTCCGAGCCCTCCGCACCGGCCGGGTCCGCGGTGGTGGACGACAGGAGAGCCAGCGTGCACAGGCCGGAGTCCGGTACCTCGCCCCGGCCGGGCGGCGTCCTCTCGGCGGCGCGCAGCAGCAGCCCGTCGGCCTGGACGACCTTGCTCGTCCCCGCGACGGCCGTGGCCGCCAGTGCGGGCGCGGCGGTGTCCGCGTCGGAGAGGACGGTGGTGGACGCGTCGAGTCTCGCGCGGTCGATGCCCGGCGCGGCCACCAGGGCGACCTGGTCGAGGAGTTCCTCCAGGTGCAACCCGAGCTTGCGGTTGTACATACGGACCACGAGTCGCAGGCCGGGGCTCAGGCGACGGGCGGCGAGCGCGGCACGGAGGTTGGTCTCGTCGTCCTCGTACAGCAGGGCCAGAGCCGCTGCCCCGCCCACCTCGGCCCGCAGGAGCGCGCGCTCGCTCGGGGAGGACGACAGGACTTCCCGTACGAGCGGGGGCGCCGTGCCGTCCGGCGCCGGCGGGGGTTCCGTGCCGCCCGTGCCGCCCGTGCCGCCCGTGCCGTCCGACGCCGCACCGCCCGCCCCTCCCATGGCTGTGCCGAACCGGCTCATCAGCCCGGCCGCGCGTGGCAGCCTCGGCACGGCGGTTCGCTCCGGCCCCTCGGCCCGCTCGCTCGGTACGACGAGGACGACGCGCTGGCGATAGACGTCGCGGAGTTCGGCGGCCAGCCGGCGCGCGAGCCCGTCGTCCCCGCAGACGACCATGTGCCCGGGCGGATTCCCTTGCTCGTTCCGCAGCATGCTCGCATCCTCCCCAGGGTGTGTGACGTCGATCGCGCAGGGCGGCCTGATCGACGCGTCACCCCCTTGTCCGCGGCCCGTTCACCCGGCGGGCCCGCGCCCCCGGTGGCGTTCCGCCCCGTCGGTGATCTCGATCTAGTCGGTGACCTCGATGGCTCCGTCGACGGAAGGCGCCGCCCCGGCCGGGACCGATCCCTTCTGCCGCGTGATGCCCTGGAGCAGGGCGGCGAGGTCCACTCCGGTGGTGGAGCTGAGGAGTTCCATGCCCTGGGCGACGTTGTCGGCGACGGTACGGGACAACTGGCCGGCGCCGTCGGTGGAGATGACGGTCATCTTGTCGATGGCCGACAGCGGCTCGGACGCCTTGGCGACCACCTGCGGAAGCACCTCGACGAGCATCTGCAGCACGGCCGCGTCACCGTACTGGGCGAAGGCGTCGGCCTTCTTCCGCATCGCCTCGGCCTCGGCGGAGCCCTTCGCGGCGATGGCGGCCGCCTGCGCCTCACCCTCGATACGCACGGCGTCGGCGAGCGCGGCCCGGTGGGCCTTCTCGCCCTCGCCGGTGAGGCGGGAGCGCTGGGCGTCCGCCTCGGCCTGCTTCACCAGCGCGATCCTTCGGGCCTCGGCCTCCTGCTCGGCCTGGTAACGGGCGGCGTCCGCCGGCTTACGGACCTGGGTGTCGAGCTGACGGTCGGTCAGGGCCGCCTGCCTCTCCGCGACCTTCTCCTGCTCGCTCAGGATGTCCTGCTGCCGTGCGGCCTCGGCGAGCGGACCCGCGGCGTTCGCCTGGGCCGCGGCCTCGTCCGTCTGCGCCTTGATCTCCGCCTGCTTCAGGTAGAGGGTCCGCTGCGCGATCGCGATCTCCTCCTCCGCCTTGAGCCGGGCCTGCTCGGCGGCGCGCCGGGCGACGGCCTCGGCGATGTCCGCCTCCTGCTTGGCGCGCGCGGCCTCGGGACGGCCGAGGTCCTCCAGGTACGAGCCCTCGGTGGTGATGTCCTGGATCTGGAAAGCGTCGAGCACCAGCCCCTGCCCGGACAGGGACGCCTCGGCCTCCTCCGCGACCTGCCCGGCGAACGCGGCCCGGTCGCGGATGATGTCCTCCACCGACATCCGGCCCACGATCGACCTCAGCGCCCCGGACAGCACCTCCTGAGTGAAGCCGACGATCCCGTCCTGCTGCATCAGGAACCGCTGGGCCGCGGCCCGGATCGAGTCCTCGTTGCCACCGACCTTGACGATCGCGACACCCTCCAGATTCGCCTTCACCCCGCGCAGGGTGACGGCGCCGCGCACCGCGACCGGGATGTGCCGGCTGGACAGGTCGAGGGTGAACTTCTGCTGCACGAACGGGACGACGAACACGCCGCCACCGACCACGACCTTCTGGCCGCTGTTGTCGGTGAACACCCGCCCCGTCGCCGGATCGGTGGCCTGCTTGCCGCGCCGGCCGGTGATGATGAACGCCTCGCTGGGCCCCGCGACTTTGTAGCGCGTGACCACGACGAGGGCGAGCAGAACGACGAGTACGCCGATGCCCACCACGGCGATGAGGACAGGACTCATGACAGGACCCCCAGGAGTCGGAGAGTTGAGCGGCCGGTCGGGGCGGGGGGTGGTCGGAGGTGGTCAGCGGTTCACCGGGCGCACGACGACCGAGGTCGGCGAGAGCACCGATTCGACCCAGATCTCGACACCCCGGCCGACCGGGGCCGCGGACTTCGCCGCGTACTTCACCGGCTGCCCGCCCAGGTGCAGCAGCACCTCGCCGTAGCCGTCGGCCGGGATCGCCGTGACCACGGAGCCTGAACTGCCTCGCAGATCGTCACCTCGCGGTGCGGGCGCGCCTTGGTCGCGCATCAGCGCCCGGCTGAATTTCCATGTCAGCCGGCCCGCGACGGCCCCCGCCGCCACGCCCGCACCGGTGGCGACCCCCGCCCCCGTGCCGGTGGTCCCCAGGGCGATCACGCCCGTGAAACCGAGCGCGGAGACGAACCCCGCGATCACCGGCAACGACAGAAACCCGTCCAGCCCCCCGCCGAGCCCGTCGAGGACCCCCTCCACCACCCCGTCGAGGACCAGGGACAGAACGAGCAGCACGAGACCCACGATGCCGAGACCGAGAAACCAGCCCATGTGCGCCACCCCGCCCCGTGCGTCTGTTTCCGTCGTGGAGGCGATCGTTGCACGGCGGCGCACTGGTGTTCACTGCCGGTTCCCGGCAGTCTTTACGCGTTCTTGATGCCGAGGTCGACCCCTGGGATGAGTCCGATCGGAGCTCGATGGGCGGCAGGCGAACGCTCCGCCCGTAGGCTGACGTCATGCGGCTGCTTCTGACCTCCGACACGCATGTGCCCGCCCGGGCGAAGAGCCTGCCGGACGACCTCCTGGCGGGTGTCGACGAGGCCGACGTGGTGATCCACGCCGGGGACTGGATCGACGAAGCCACCCTGGACCTGCTGTCGTCGAGGTCGCGTCGGCTGATCGGTGTGTACGGCAACAACGACGGCCCTGCGCTGCGACGACGGCTGCCCGAGGTGGCCCGCGCGGAACTGGGCGGGCTGCGGTTCGGTGTCGTGCACGAGACCGGAGCGGCCACCGGGCGCGAGCGGCGCTGCGCCGAACGCTTCCCGGACCTGGACGTCCTGGTGTTCGGGCACAGCCACATTCCCTGGGATTCCGTCGCTCCCGGCGGTTTGCGGTTGCTCAACCCCGGCTCTCCCACGGACCGCAGGCGCCAGCCCTTCCACACGTTCATGACGGTGACCGTCGCGGATGGGATCCTTCACGATGTGACGGTGCGTCGACTGCCGCGGAGGCGTTGACGAGGTGCCCTCGCCGAACGCGCCGGAACGGCCGGAACGGGTCGGAACGCGTAGGGCCGGCGGCGGGGGCGGGTGGTTACCCTCTTCTCTCCATGGATGTCGAGCGCAGGGGGAGTGGATCGTGCGCAGTGCCGTCGTGACGCCCGAGGGTGACCGGATTCGCTGGCTGGAGCTGCCTGGCCGGGAGCCGTCCCGCGTCTATGTGCACGGTCTGGGCGCCACCGCGGCCGCCTACTTCACGGAGGCCGCCGTGCACCCTCTGCTGGCCGGCCACCGCTCGCTGCTGGTCGACCTCCTGGGCCACGGCCTCAGTGACCGGCCCACGCGCTTCGACTACACCCTGGAGTCGCACGCCGATGCCCTCGCGGACGCCCTGACCGTGGCGGGCGTCAGCGGTGCGCAGTTGATCGGGCACAGCATGGGAGGCTCGGTGGCCATCGTGCTGGCCGCACGCCATCCGCACCTGGTCTCCCGCCTGGTCCTGGTCGACGCCAACCTCGATCCGCTCCCGCCCCCGATACCGAGCCTGCCCGCCTCCGGCGGCAGCAGCGGCATCGCCGCCTACTCCGAGCAGGCGTTCCTGGCCGGAGGGTGGGAGGAGGTACGGGACCGGGTCGGTCCGCACTGGTGGGCCACCATGCGCCTGACCGGTCGTGAGGCCCTGCACCGCAGCGCGGTCTCCCTCGTCCGGGGCACCGTCCCCACCATGCGTGAGCTCCTGCTGAACCTGAAGATTCCCCGTACCTATCTGCTGCCCGAGGCCGACGGCCCGCTCCCGGGCGCCGACGCTCTTGCCGAGGCGGGGGTGTCCGTGGTCGCGATCCCGGAGTGCGGACACAACATCATGCTGGACAACAAGGAAGCGTTCGCCCACGTCACCGCGGCCGCGCTGGCGGGCCCGGTCCCGGAATGACGAACCGGCGGAAGACCGCCGGTTCGTGACGTCGAGTCAGAGCAAGGAGACGCTGGGAGAGGCGTACGGCGTAAGGATCCGGATCGGGACGCGTCCGCCGACGGCTCGCCCAGCATCGTTCATCCGCCCCGCGCTACGCCGTTACGACGTGACCGCGATCCGCTGAGCCGGGTCGGTGGTGTCCGTCACCGTGTAGACGGCGTTGAACGTGGAGCTCGTCGCGCTGGTCGGGCAGCCGAACCCGCCGGTGACCTTGATCGGGACCGAGGCGTTGGTGAAGGTCAGGGAGGACGGGGCGCCGTTGGTCCAGGTGCCGGGCACGTTCGCCGCGGCGGTCGGTGCGGCGACGACCGTGCAGGAGGCCAGACCGGTCGTCTTGACCACGAGACCGCCCGTCGGGACGGTCATGGTCGCGGTGATCGGAGCTCCGTTCTGCATGGACACCTGCCAGGCGCCGCTGGTGGTGACCGTCGGCGTCACGCCCGCCGTGCTGGAGGTGCAGGAGCTGTAGGTCGGGGCGGAGATGGGGGAGGCGACCGGACCGGCCGGGTTGTGGTTGCCGGGGGCGGCCGGAACGGCGCCGGTGGCCACCGAGACCGTGCAGGTGATGGTGACCGAGCCGGCCTTGAGAGTGGCCTTGCCGCTCAGCGTGGCCTTGAAGGCGTGGCCGGCCGGGGTGACCGTGGTCGAGCCGGCCGCCGCCGTCGGTAACGGTGCGGCGGTGGCGGACGCGGTGCCGAAGGTCAGTGCGCCGACCGCGGCGAGTCCGAGGGCGAGGGTGGTGGGTGTGCGGCTCATGGCTGTGCTCCTTGGGGATCGGAGTGTGGTGCGTGGGAGGGGGTGTCGTGCGGTGCGGACGAAGCGGCTCGCCCGGTTCCGTCGGATTCCGTGGTCTCCTCGGGAGTGCCGGGCCTGGGGACGCTCGGCTGCCACGCGAACATGAGGCCGCCGCCGAGGATGCCCAACAAGGTCCCGGCGAGGAATCCGCCGAGGTTGGACAGGACGAGCGCGAAGGCGGCGATGAGGGTGGTGACGATTCCGGCGAGGGTGCGGTAGTGCGGGGCGAACCAGACGGAGACGCCGAGCACGACCATCACGAGGCCCATCAGGACGGACGGGATACCCGCCACACCCTGCGCGAGCATGACCTTCAGGGGGGCGAGCGGCAGGGCGCAGATCTCGGCCCCGGCGAGGACGGTGACGAGCCCGCCCCAGAACGGCCGGCTGCGGCGCCACCGCCGGAACCGCGTCCGGTAGCGGGTCAGAAGCATTCCTTCGTGCCCTTGCTGATCTTCATGTTCAGACCGGAGAGCTTGAAGGTGCCGGCGTTGGTGGCCCACGCCGTCTGCCGCAGATCGGTGATCGTGATGGTGTCGGCCTGCTGGGCGAACAGGTCCTGCATGCCCTGGGCGCCCTCCGGACCCTTGTCCAGGGTGGAGGCGTCACGGCCGATCTCGATGTTCGTGAACGCCGCGTTGCCCGAGAGCTGGGTGGCGTCGACGAAGAGGTTCGTCGCCTCGACCGGGGTCTTCTGCCCGGCGGTGAGGTTGAGCGAGATGTCGCCGATCACCGGGAGCGAGGTGACCACCGACTGGCAGAGGCTCTTGAGCTCGGCCTCCTTGATGGCGGTGACCGCCACCGGAATGAGTTCCTCACGGGCGTTGACGTCCACGCTGCCGTACTGGGCGAAGCCCTTGCCGGTCAGGCTCGTCGCGGAGACCTTGAACTGCTGGCCGGAGACGGCGAAGGAGGCGGCGAGCGCCCCTTGGGCCAGGGCGATGCCGAGGCCCGCCGTGAGGGCGATGCCCGGGACTGCCAGGACGGCGAAACGACGCCATCTCACCCGGCCGTCGCCCACGTCGCCTGAATTGTCTAAGCCATGTAAGCCACGTTGCATGACAGGACCCCCTTGAATGGGTGGGGTGGTGGGGAGTGCGATCCGGTCCGAGCCGGAGTGATCGGGCGCGCGATCTGGTGCGATCTGATGCCAACCGGTCGCGCGAGATCGTTACTCGCCGGTATGACCGTGGAGTTGAATGTAAGAGTGCCAATGACGGTTGGCAAGGTTGTGCGGACGCTGCCTTTCGGACAAGTCCTACTGCTCCGTACGCAGCAGCGCGGCGACCTCCGCCTCGACCCTCCTGGCCATCGCACGCGCGAATTCGGCGGCCACGACCTCCGCCGCCACCGGGCGCAGCGCCGACGCGGCCTCCGCGATGTGATCCAACTGCGTGGCCGAAAGCCGCTCCAGGCCCTCCGGGCCGATCACATGACGGCGGAAGAGGGCGACGAACCGGTCCGCGAGCGCCGCCGCCTGATGCTGGACGAAGTCCCCCGCCTCCAGAATCTCTCCGAGCGGCAACCCCTGGCGCACCAGCGTCAGCGTCGCCTCCAGCAGCCGGCGGCTGGGGAAGGTGACGGTGTCCCCGTCGACCCGTACGTACTCCAGGGCGGCGGCCCGCCGGGTGTCCTGGGGCGTCGCCGCCGGACCGAACAGCTCACGCAGCTCGGCCAGACTCATCGTGACGGGCTCCTCCCGCGCCCAGTCGCGGGTCATCTCCCGCTCCAGACCGAGGAGTTGGCCGATACCACCGCCCTGCTCCCAGGCGGCCAGGAGCTCGGCGATGCCGTTCACCGTGTAGCCGCGGCCGAGCAGATCGTCGATCAGGCGCAGCCGGGCCAGGTGCTGCTCGGAGTACCAGGCGATCCGGCCCTCACGGCGGGGCGGAGGCAGCAGCCCCCGCTCCTGGTAGTAGCGCAGGTTACGGACTTTGACGCCGGCCGCCCGGGCCACTTCCTCCTGGCGGTACCGCACCCCACCCGCTGCGACCGTGTCACCCGCTGCCTCGCTGCTCACGGCCCCGAGCCTAGTACCGCGCGGACCATGCGCCCGCTCGTCGGCGGCGGGTCGTGCGCCCGGCACACCTCCGCTCTCGAGCCCGCTCCTGAACCGATCCCGCTGACGTCACCGGAATTCGTCGCGCGACGCTCCCTGAAAGAGGTCGAAATCTCGTGCGTGTAGGGCTGTAAACGTGGGGCACATGATGCTGCGGAGGTAGATAACTATGGTTCCCCTGCTACTCGTTCTCCTGTTGGCCCTGATCCTGTTCGGTGCCGGATTCGCCGTGAAGGCGCTGTGGTGGATAGCGGTGATCGTGCTGGTCGTATGGCTGATCGGCTTCGTCGCCCGCCCGAAGGGCAGTACCGGCCGCTGGTACCGGTGGTAGCAGCACCGCTCCGCGCGGAAAGTTCCGTGCGGCCCGTCACCACGGTGGTGACGGGCCGCACGGCATTTCCCGGCGGTGGAGAATCGGCGACGGCATTCGACGAATCCGGATATCGAGGATTCGGGCGAGGCGCACCCCGCACTGCGCAATTTCCCTGATGTTCTATGGCGTGGCATCGATCCGGGAGTTACGGAAGACACAGGGTCGTATCCCGCCCGGGGGACTTTGGACCAGGGTGCCGGAGCGGAAGCCCCGGATTCTGTGAAGCAGGGTGACGGAGACGCGAGTTCTGCGATCATGATCGCGAGGAGGGTCATCGGGCCCTCCGCCGTATTCGGCCGGCGGAGTCCGCCGGCAGAGACCGAACAGGACTCGTCCTCCGTGACTTTCACAGCCCCCTGGCGACGCCTGGCCGCCGCGCCCGCGCTCGCCGCCGCGCTGCTGGGCACCGTCCTCGCCCCCACCGCGTCGGCCGCCCCTCCCACTCCCGCCCTCTACGGCGAGCTGGTGCTCAACGGCTCGTTCTCCGCCGGAACCGACTCGTGGTGGGCCAGCGCCGACGCGTCCGCCCGCGCCACCCCCGAAGGGCAATTGCGTACCACCGTCGAGGCCGGGAGCGGCAACACCTGGGACACCATGGCCGGGCAAGGTGGACTCACCCTGCGCAAGGGGGCGACGTACACCCTCTCCTTCGACGCCATGGCCTCCCGGGCGACACGGATAGCCACCTCCGTGCAGCTCGGGGAAGCGCCCTACACCGGCACCCTCTCCCGAACCATCGGTCTCGACACCACCTTCCAGCACTTCAGCTGGACCTTCACCTCCGAACTGGACACAGCCGCCGGGCAGGTCACCTTCCTGCTCGGCAACCAGAGCGAGCGGACCGACATCACCCTCGACAACGTCTCGTTGACCACGTCCACCGCACGCGAGGGCTTCTACACCGACCCGCACAACAACGCCTACACCTGGGCGAACGCCAACCCGGGCGACCCCCGTGCCGCGAGGATCAGGTCTTCCATCGGGGACCACGCCACCGTGAAGTGGTTCGGTGGATGGGACGCGGACGGCAACCCCGCGACCGGCGTCCGCGACGAGGTGAGCGCCTATGTCGGCGGGGCCGCCGCGAAGGGCGAGATCCCCGTACTGGTCACGTACAACATCCCCGGCCGTGACTGCGGTGGCCCCTCCTCCGGCGGAGCGGGGAGCCCCGAGGCGTACAAGAAGTGGATCGCGGACCTCGCCCTCGGCCTCGCCGGCCGTCCGGCGATCGTCGTGCTGGAACCGGACGCGGTGCCTATGGCCGCGAACGAGGCGTGCATGAACGGGGGCCTCGAACAGCGCCTCGACGCCCTCTGGTTCGCGAACCAGCGGTTGCGGGAACAGGGCCGCTTCGTCCAGACGTACCTGGACGCGGGCAACTTCACCTGGACTCTCGGCTCCGACGGCACCGGCGCTCAGGGAATCGGTCTGAAGAAGATGGCCGAGCTGCTCAACCGGGCCGGGATCTCCATGGCCCGGGGCTTCTCCGTGAACGTCTCCAACTTCGACGACACGGGCGTGTCGAACGACTACGGCCGGCGCCTCGCGGCACAGCTCCAGGCCGACTTCGGCGTGACCAGCAGGTGGGTGGTCGACACCTCCCGCAACGGCAACGGTGCCTACGTCACCCCTGGTGATCCGGACAGCGGGCACGTCGGCTTCTGCAACCCGCCCCGGCGCAAGCTCGGCGTTCCGTCCCAGGCCGGCACGGGCGGTGCCGAGTACCTGCTGTGGATCAAGCACCCGGGTGACTCGGACGGCGACTCGTCGGAGTGCCCGGCCGGTTCTCCCGCGGCCGGAGTCTTCTCTCCGGCCCTGGCCGACGCGTTGATCGACGGCACCTGAGAGCCCTGCCCGGGGAGCGTCAGGTGAGGCAAGCCCTCCACGCGGCCGCCAGGCCGTCCAGCCACCCGGGAGGCAGCTCCGCCCCGTCCCAGGCCGCGTACAGGGCATCCGTCGCGGTGTCGAGCCGTTCGAGCACGGCGATGCTGGTGGGGGAGTGGGCGAGAGAATGGCGGCCGTGGACGGCGATGCCGCTGCCCGGGCCGTACTCCGCGTACAGGCGGGCCAGGCTCTCCCCGTGAGTCTCGGCGAACGCGTCGAGCCGGCCCGGGTATCCCGCCCTCTGCTGCGCGCTCATCGTGCCGAGGACCGCTGTGAGGACCTCGTCCGCCATCTCGGGGTCGAGGTCCGACGGCTGGGTGAAGGTGAGGTACAGCGCCGTCACCGCGACGTTCGTCCGTTCCACCTCCACCCGGCCGACCGGAGCGTGCGCGCTACGGCCGTCGGGCGGCAGCCGATGTGCGGGGACCGTCGGCGCGGTGGCCCGCCGCAGGGTCCGTTCGGCGAGGCGGCGAAGTTCGTCTCTGACGGCCTCGGCGCCGTCGTGCCGGCCGGTGTCGTAGAGCTCCCCCTTCTCGGTCGGAGCCTCGCCCTCCGCGGCGCCGACCTCACCATGCGCGTGCGCGAGGGCGCCCGCCTCGACGAGCGCGATCAGGACATCCGCCTCGGCCGCGGACACACCGGCGCGGCCGAGGAGCTCGTGGAGGGTCTTCTTGGCGTTCAGGACGCTTGCGGAGTTCAGGCCGTGCTCCGGGTCGGACAGGTTCATGGTCACCAGCTTGCCGCGTTTCCGTCCTGCTTTCCGGCCACATACGGATCACGTTCTTAGGGGCGCGGTTCGACGGGAGCCCGTTAGACGTCCCCGATGGGCGGGTAACGGAGCATACTGCGACGTATAGGACGCAGTCGGAACAAATGCAGCAGAGGAGCCGAGGATCGTGACGGACGTTTCGAGCCAGGGTCCCGCACCCGGCGACGACCGGAAGGTACTCACCAACCGGCAGGGGCACCCTGTCTACGACAACCAGAACCAGCGCACCGTCGGGTCCCGGGGTCCGGCGACGCTCGAGAACTACCAGTTCCTGGAGAAGATCAGCCACTTCGACCGGGAGCGCATCCCGGAGCGTGTCGTCCACGCGCGCGGGGTCACCGCCTTCGGGTACTTCGAGGCGTACGGTTCCTGGGGCGACGAGCCGATCAGCCGCTACACCCGCGCCAAAATCTTCCAGGAGCGGGGCAAGCGCACCGACCTCGCCGTCCGGTTCTCGACGGTGATCGGTGGCCGTGATTCCTCCGAGGCGGCGCGCGACCCGCGCGGGTTCGCGGTGAAGTTCTACACCGAGGACGGCAACTGGGACCTCGTCGGGAACAACCTGGGCGTGTTCTTCATCCGGGACGCGATCAAGTTCCCCGACGTGATCCACTCCCTCAAACCGGACCCCGTCACCTTCGAGCAGCAGCCGCGGCGGATCTTCGACTTCATGTCGCAGACCCCCGAGTCCATGCACATGCTGATGAACCTGTTCAGCCCGCGTGGCATCCCCGCCGACTACCGGCACATGCAGGGCTTCGGCGTGAACACGTACAAGTGGGTCAACGCCGAGGGCGACACCGTCCTGGTCAAGTACCACTGGATGCCCAAGCAGGGTGTGCGCAGCATGACGGAGGAGGACGCCGCCAACGTGCAGGCGCAGGGGCTCGGCCACGCCACCAAGGACCTGTACGAGGCGGTCGGACGCGGCGACTACCCGGAGTGGGAACTGCTGGTCCAGATGATGGAGGACCACGACCACCCGGAGCTGGACTTCGACCCGCTGGACGACACCAAGACCTGGCCCGAGCAGGACTTCCCGCCCAAGCCGGTCGGGAAGATGGTGCTCAACCGGATGCCGGAGAACTTCTTCGCCGAGAACGAGCAGATCTCCTTCGGTACGGGGGTGCTGGTCGACGGCCTGGACTTCTCCGACGACAAGATGCTGGTCGGCCGGACCTTCTCGTACAGCGACACCCAGCGCTACCGGGTCGGTCCGAACTACCTCCAGCTGCCGGTCAACCACGCCAAGAACGCCGACGTGCGCACCAACCAGCGCGACGGGTTCATGACGTACCACGTGGACGGCGCCGGCGAGAACCCGGACGTGAACTACGAACCGTCGATCCGGGGCGGTCTGCGCGAGGGCCAGTACCCCACGCACGACGAACAGGGTCCGGAGATCCGCGGCAGGCTCACCCGTAAGCGGATCGAGCGGACGAACGACTACATGCAGGCCGGCCAGCGCTATCTGCTGATGGAGCAGTGGGAGCGGGACGACCTGGTGCACAACTTCATCAACCTGCTGAAGCAGTGCGACCGGCCGGTGCAGGAGCGGATGGTGTGGCACTTCCTCCTGGTCGAGAACGACCTGGGGCTGCGCGTCGGCGAGGGCATCGGCATCACCCCGCAGGACGTGGCGCACCTGGAGCCGCTCGCGAGCCAGGACCTCACCGAGGAGGACCGCAAGCGCCTGGCCAACCTCGGGGAGAACCCGCCCCGGGACGTCGAGGGACTGACGATGACGCACTGCGTGCCCGACGAGCGGCACGTCGTCACCCGCTGAGGCGCACGGCGCACGCACGGTACGCGTGACGGGGGCCCGCCCGCCCGGTGGGCCCCCCTTCCGTGCGTGCGGACGCCCTCGGGCGGCATCCGCGGCCGCTTCGAGGCATCGGGCGCCGGAGTCGTGGAACACGAGCGGAGGGCAGCGACAGCCGACTCGAGGAGGCCACCGTGTCACATACCCCCGATTCCCTCTACGCCCGCATCAGGGAGGAGGTGGCCGCCCGCGCGGACCGGCTCTGGGACGTGAGCCTCGCCCTGCACCGCGAACCCGAGACGGCCTACGAGGAGCACCGGGCGGCCGGTCTGCTGGCCGGCGAACTCGAGCGGGAGGGGTTCCGGGTGGAGCGCGGGGCGGCCGGGATGCCGACCGCCTTCGTCGCACGGACGGGCCGGGCGGCCACGGCGGGCGACGGGCCCTGTGTGGCCCTGCTGATGGAGTACGACGCTCTGCCGCTGCTGGGGCACGCCTGCGGCCACAATCTGATCGCGTCGGCCGGCCTCGGCGCGGCCACCGCTCTGCGGGCCGCGCTCGGCGAGGTCGACGGGACGCTGCTGGCCGTCGGGGCTCCGGCGGAGGAGCGGGGAGGCGGCAAGGTCACGGAGGTGGAGGCGGGTCTGTTCGACGGGGTGGACGCGGCGCTGATGTTCCACCCGGGCGTCTACGACTGGGCATGGGCGCCGCTGACGGCCAGCGCCCAGGTCCGCGTCGGGTTCCACGGGCGCGCCGCGCACCCCACCGGCAGCCCCACGGAGGGGATCGACGCGCTGGGCGCGCTGATCCAGCTCTTCAACACACTCGGCGTCCTGGACCGGCGACTGCCCGGCGGATCGCACATCCAGGGCATCGTGACGGACGGCGGCCGGGCCACGAACATCGTCCCCGAGTACGCGGAGGGCCTGTTCGGGCTGCGCGGCGGGACCACCTCGGCCCTGGAGAAGCTGGTGGAGGAGCTGCGTTCCTGCGCTCAGGGCGTGGCGCTGGCCACCCGCACGCGAGTGGAGGTGACCGACGTGGGCGGCCGGTACGAGCATTTCCGTGACAACGACGTGCTGTCCGGGCTGTTCGCCCACCACCTGGACCGGGCGGGCATCCGGCTGTCGGAGCCCGTGCCGGGTGTGTACCTGGGGTCGTCCGACATCGGCAACGTCAGCACGCGGGTGCCCGCGATCCATCCCTTCGTCGCCATCATGGGGTCGGAGGGCTCCGATCACACGCCCCCGTTCGCGGAGGCGGCGGCCGGGCCCCGTGGGCGGCGGGTGATGCTGGCCGCGGCGGAGGCGCTGGCGTGCACGGCGGCCGACGTCCTGCTGCGCGAAGACGTGCCGGAGCGGGCCTGGGACCGGTTCCGGGAGAAGGCCGCCGCGGGGCTGTGACGCGCGGCCCGGCGTCGGGCTGCCCCCGGCCGCCACCGGGCCGGGGGCGCTGACCTGGGCGCCGGACCGGGCGCCGACCGGGTGCCGGACTGACTGCGGGTCCGGGCGCCGGGCCGGGTGCCGGACTGACTGCGGGTCCGGGCGCCGGGCCGGGCGCCGGACGTCAGTCCTCGACCGTCACGCGGACGGTCTTGACCTCGGTGTCGGCGGCGTCCGGTACCACCATGCCCGCCTCGACGCCGCTCCGCAGGTAGCGCAGCACCTCGGCGTTGAGCTTCTCACCGGGCAGCGCCGCCGGGATGCCCGGCGGGTACGGCGTGAGCATCTCGGCGCTGACGCGGCCGACGGCCGACTCCCACGGCACCTGCTCGACCCGCCCGAAGAAGGCGTCACGCGGCAGCATGACCTGTTCGAGACGGAGGTCCGCCGGGTCCGGGACCTCCACCCGGGGCGCGGGCCGCAGCTCGTCGGCGTGGGCGGCGACGTCGCGCAGCGCGGCGAGCAGGGCGTTGGCGGTACGGGAGTCGTCGGCGTGGGTGAGCTGCGCGCTGGTGCGGCGGTGGTCGGAGAGATGCAGGTTGATCCGGTGGTGTGCGCGGATCCAGTCGGCGATCCGGTAACCGGTGGTCCCGAGCCCGGTGACGTCGACGATCACTTGGAGGGGGTCGAGGGCGGCGGAACGGCCGGGCCCGCAGAAGTCGTCGCGACCGTGGACGTGCATGCCGTCGATCTCGGCGATCCGCGCCCGTACGTCCTTGGCCAGGGCGAGCGCGTCGTCGTAGAGGGCGTGGCCGTGCTGGACCATCTGGCGGCGCCACCCGTCCAGGGCCGCGTAGACGAGGACGGAAGGGCTCGTGGTGCCCAGCAGGTCCTCACGGTTCTTCAGCACCTCGGGTTCGATCAGGTCGCCCTGGAGGTGGAAGACCGAGCCCTGCTCCAGCCCGGAGCCCATCTTGTGGACGGACGTGACGCACACGTCCGCGCCCGCGTCCATGGCCCAGGTGGGCAGGTCCGGGTGGAACGGGAGGTGAGCACCCCATGCCTCGTCGACGATGAGGGGCACCCCGTGCTCGTGGCACGTCCGGGCGATGGCGGCCAGATCGGAGCAGGTGCCGTACGGCGTCGGCGTCGTGACCAGGGCGCCCCGCGCGTCGGGGTGTTCGGCGAAGGCGGCGCGGAAGGCGTCGGCGGACGGCGGGTGGGCGAGGTGCCGCTCCGCGTCCCACTGGGGGTCCACCCAGACCGGCACGATCCCGGCGAGGACGAGGCCCGACACCACCGACTTGTGGGCGTCGCGTCCCACGAGCAGCTTCTCGTGCGGTCCGGCCACGGACAGCATGGCGGCCTTGATCGAGAGGGAGCTGCCGCAGGTCGAGAAGAAGGTGTGCTCCGCTCCGACGGCGTCGGCCATCAGCTCCTGGGCCTTGGCGAGGACGCCCTGGGACGAGGTCCGGTCGTCCAGGCCGCTGGTGGCGAGGACGTCGGACTGGAACACGGCGTCGCCGAGGATCGCGCGTACGCGGGGGTCGGCGCCGCGTCCCTGCTTGTGGCCGGGTGGGGTGAAAGGTGTCTGGTTCTCCACGTGGTACGCGGCCAATGCGTCGAGTACGGGTGCCTGTGCATGGTCCATGGGGCTCCGGCTGCCCCGCGAAACGGGACAAAAACTCCGCCTGGCGGCCGGGTGCGGGCCGCGGTGGTGGGCCGGGGCCGGCCGCATGGCGGGGCCGTGCGGTTCGGCGGAGGCATGCTCCGCGATCAACGGGGAACCCGCCGAAGCGGAGCGGGCCGCCTTTGCACCGTGGAACCGAACGGCGGACAGACGCTCGCTCCCTGTCTTCGAGGAGTTGTGGTGACCGTTTCATATGAGGTCGAGGAGGACTGCGAGGGCCCGGACGTGCCGGGGCGGGTGCGGCACGGCAGGGAGGTGCGGCATGTGCGGCCTGAGTGGTGAGATCCGCTTCGACGACCGGCGGCCCGACGTGGCCGCCGTGGAGCGCATGACCGACCGCCTCGCGGCCCGAGGACCCGACGGCCGGGGCATCTGGTCGCAGGGCGCCGTGGCGCTCGGCCACCGGCGCTTGAAGATCATCGACCTGTCGGAGCGCGGTGCGCAGCCGATGGCCGACACCGAGGCCCGGCTGACGGGCGTGTTCAACGGCTGTGTGTACAACTACCAGGCGCTACGGGACGAACTGCGGGCCCTCGGGCACCGGTTCTTCTCCACCTCGGACACCGAGGTGGTACTGAAGGCGTACCGGCAGTGGGGCACCGACTGCGTCGATCACTTCAAGGGCATGTTCGCGTTCGTCATCGTCGAGAACGACACCGGCCGTGTGGTGCTGGCCCGCGACCGGCTCGGCATCAAGCCGCTGTACCTGGCCCACGGGCCGGGCCGGCTGCGTTTCGCCTCCACGCTGCCCGCCCTGCTCGCCGGTGGCGGCGTCGACACATCGCTGGACCCCGTCGCGCTGCACCAGTACCTGAGCTGGCACGCCACGGTGGCCGCGCCGCGAACCGTGCTCAACGGGGTGCGCAAGCTGCCGCCCGCCACGGTGCGCGTGGTGGAGCCGGACGGCTCCCACCACGACCGGTGCTACTGGCAGCCGTCGTACACCCGCCGCGCCGAGTACGCGGGCATGGACGCGGCCGACTGGCGTGACGCGGTGCTGCACGCGCTGCGGACGGCGGTACGGCGCCGCATGGTCGCCGACGTGCCGGTCGGTGTGCTG
Organism: Streptomyces sp. NPDC006551; assembly: GCF_040611675.1. Taxonomy (NCBI): domain Bacteria; kingdom Bacillati; phylum Actinomycetota; class Actinomycetes; order Kitasatosporales; family Streptomycetaceae; genus Streptomyces; species Streptomyces sp. NPDC006551. The sequence goes on along the minus strand of NZ_JBEXOT010000024.1, from coordinate 43,271 downwards.
CTCTCGGGCGGGCTCGACTCGTCCCTGATCGTCGGTCTGCTGGCCGAGGCGGGCCAGAAGGACCTGGCGACGTTCAGCGTCGGCTTCGAGACTGAGGCCGGCGAGGAGGGTGACGAGTTCGCGTACTCGGACCTCATCGCCCGGCGGTACGCCACCGACCACCACCAGTTGATGGTGCCCTCGGACCGGGTGTCGACCGCCCTGGACGGGGCGGTCGAGGCCATGAGCGAGCCGATGATCAGCCATGACGTGGTCGCCTTCCACCTGCTGTCGGAGCTGGTCTCCAAGGAGGTCAGCGTCGTCCAGAGCGGCCAGGGCGCCGACGAGGTGTTCGCCGGGTACCGCTGGTACCCGGACCTGGCCGCCGTCGAGCGGGAGCGCGAGCCGGAGACCTACGCGGAGGTGTACTTCGACCGGCCGCACTCCGAGTTCGCGCGGATCCTCCAGCCGCACCTGCTCACCCCGCACGACGAGTCCGGCAGGTTCGTCCGCGCGCACATGGCCGTGCCCGGGGCCGAGACCGCGCTCGACGCGGCGCTGCGGCTCGACACGCACGTCATGCTCGTCGACGACCCGGTCAAGCGCGTGGACAACATGACGATGGACTGGGGCCTGGAGGCCCGGGTGCCGTTCCTCGACCACGAGCTGGTCGAGCTGGCCGCCGCCTGCCCGCCGGAGCTGAAGCTGGCGCAGGGCGGCAAGGGCGTACTGAAGGACGCGGGCCGCATGATCCTGCCCCGCGAGGTGGTCGACCGGCCCAAGGGCTACTTCCCGGTTCCGGCGATCCGCCACATGGCGGGGCCGGTCCTCGAACGGGTCCGTCAGGCCCTTGCCGCCCCCGAGGCCCGGGCGCGGGGCGTCTTCCGCGACGAATACCTCGCGGAACTCCTCGCCGCCCCAGACCGTCACCGGACGAAGCGGGGAGCGAACGCCCTGTGGCACGTAGCGTTGCTGGAGATATGGCTGCAGACACACGGGATCAACTGACCGGAGCCGCGCCGGGGGCCATGCCAGGAGTCGTGCCCGGGGCTGTGCCCGGGGCCGCGTCGGCCGCGCCCGTGCAGGTGCCGCTCGCCGACGCGGCGGGCCCGTGGGACACCCCCCAACCGCTGATCTCCCACGGCTGCTGGTATCCGTCCGGGGATCCCACCGGTGAGCGCGTGGCATTCATCTGTGACCGTACGGGCGTGCCCCAGCTCTGGACCGGGCCGGTGAACGGTTCGGAGATCCACCTGCTCGACGCGGACCCCGATCCCGTCACGGAGGTGGCCTGGTCCCCGGACGGGCGATGGATCGCCTACACGGTGGCCCCGGGAGGTGGCGAGCACACTCGGGTGCTGTGCGTACGCCCGGACGGCACCGGCCGCCGCGTCGTGGCGGGCGCGGACGCCGACAGCTCGGCGTACCTGGGCTGCTGGACGCGGGACGGCTCGGCCTTGGCGGTCACGGTGGCGGAACCGCCGCCGGACCGTCTGTGGCACGGCGAGGCGGGTGGCGCCGGCGGCCCCGACGGGGCGGCGGCGCGAGGTGAGTGGAGTGGCCTGGACGGCCTGGACGGAATGGGGCTGGGTGCGGCGGGCGAGGCGGGCGACCCGAGCGGGGCGGGTGGCCTGGACGGGGTGGGGTTGGGCGACCTGAGCGGGGCGGGTGGCCTGGACGGGGTGGGGTTGGGCGACCTGAGCGGGGCGGGTGGTCTGGACGCGGCGCGGCGGAGCGAGCTGGGTGGGGCGGACGGCCTGGACGGGGCGCGGGACCGGCTCAGCGCGTATCTGGTCGACCCCGACGGGGTCCGGTCGCCCGCACTCCTCGCCACCGAGTCGGGGGCCGCGACGCTGCGCGTCTGCGACATCAGCGAGGACGAGCGGTTCGCGCTGGTACGGAGAGGGCCGCGCGGCCGACGCGAGGCGGTGGTCGTGCGCACCGCCGACCTCGGCGCCGGGTCCGTGCTGCGGGTCGCCGACGGCGATCCGTGGATCGGCCGCTTCGCGCCGGACGGCCACACGCTGTGGCTGCGGAGCGACCACGAACGGCAGTTCGCGGCCCTGCTCGCGGCCGCGCTGGACGAGGGCGGCACGCGCCTCGGCCTGTCCGTCGTGGCCGAGCGCGAGGACAGCGACCTGGAGCTCCTCGCCTTCGCCGAGGACGGCCGCACCGCCGCCCTCGCGTGGAACGTGCGGGGCGCCGTCGAACTCCAGACCCTGGGCCTCCCGGCGGCCGGGCAGGTGTCCAGCGGGGCCGCCACCGGCACCGCGCCGCCCCGGGACGTGCCACTGCCGCACGAGGTGGTCACGCGGATCACCCGGTCCGGACCGGACGGGATGGTGCTGGCGCTCTCCGGTTCGCAGCGCCGCCCCGGAGTGTGGTGGGTGCCCCCGGGCGCGCCCTCGGCGCGCACGCCGTGGTCGTCGCGGGACGAGGACGCCGTACCGCCGGGCAGGCCGCCCGTGCGGCCCGTCCCGCTGCGGCCGGTCGCCCGGGACGGGCTGCCGCTGGGCGGCTGGTACTACCGGGCGCCGGGCCGCGACACCGGCCGTCCGGCGCCGTGCGTCATCCATCTGCACGGCGGGCCCGAGGAGCAGGAGCGGCCCGTGTTCGACCCGCTGTACCACGAGTTGCTGGGCCGGGGACTCGACGTCTTCGCGCCCGACGTCCGCGGCTCGTCCGGCTGGGGACGGTCGTTCGTCGACGCCGACCTCGGTACGGGGCGGTTCGCTGCGATCGACGATGTCGCCGCCTGCGCGGCACACGCGGTCCTGACCGGCCGCGCGGACCCGACCCGGCTCGCGGTGATGGGGCGCTCGTACGGCGGCTACCTGACGCTGGCCTCCCTCGTATGGCATCCGGAGCTGTTTCGCACGGGCATCGCGGTGTGCGGGATGTCCGACCTCACGACGTTCTTCGCGGGGACCGAGCCGTGGATCGCGGAGTCGGCGGCGCACAAGTACGGCCATCCGGTGCGCGACCGGGAGCTGCTACGCGCGCTGTCCCCCATGAGCCGTATCGACGAGCTGCGCGTACCGCTGCTCGCGGTCCACGGCGAACACGACACCAACGTCCCGCCCGGCGAGTCCGAGCAGGTCGTGCGCGCCGCGCGGGAGCGGGGGCTGACGGCCGAGCTGCTGACGCTCCGCGACGAGGGCCACGACTTCCGACGGGCGGACAACCGGCGGCTGTTCCGCCGTACCGCCGCGGAGTGGATGGAGCGCCACCTGAGCGGCTGACCGGAGCTGTGCCGCGGTGCCGCGCCGGCGCGGCACCGCGGTCGTGTCGCTCTCGCCTCGACGGGACCGTGCGTGTCCGATTCATCCCCTTGTCCCGGGGTACTGGCACGGCATGATCACCATTGGGGTCGAGGAAGAGTACATGCTGCTCGATCCGGACACCTCCCTGCCGGTACCGCTCGCGGAACAGGTACGGGAGGCGGCCGGTCTGGGGCCGATCGTCGAGGAGGCGGAGGTCCAGTCGGAGCTGCTGCAGGCGCAGGTGGAGGTCGCCACGCCGATCTGCACCGACCTGGAGGAGGTCGGCGGCCATCTGCTGCGACTACGGCACGCGGTCGGAGCGGCGGCGGAGAAGAACGGCTGCCGGCTCGCCGCCTGCGGGACGCCCCCCTATCGGCAGGCGGCACCGGTCCCGGTCACACGCCAGGCCCGCTACCTGGCGATGCGTACCCAGGCCCCGCAGCTCGTGGCCGAGCAGCTGGTCAACGGCATGCACGTGCACGCCGCCGTGCCGGACCGGGCGATGGGCGTCGCGGTCCTGAGCCGTATCCGGGTCTGGCTGCCGGTCCTGGTCGCCATGTCCGCGAACTCACCCCTCTGGGACGGCACCGACACCGGCTTCGCGAGCTGGCGCACAGTGATCTTCGGCCGCTGGCCGGTCAGCGGCCCGCCGCCGTGCTTCACCTCGCTCGCCGACCACGAGAGCCGCGTCCAGTCGCTTCTGGACAGCGGCGTGATCACCGACACCGGACAGCTGTACTGGCAGGCCCGGCTCTCCGACCGGTACCCGACGGTCGAGGTCCGCTGCTCGGACGTCCAGCTACGGGCCGACACGGCGGTCATGCTGGCCGGGATCGTCCGCGCGCTGGTCGCGACGGCGATACGTGAGGAGAAGGCGGGAACCCCGCTCCCGCTCTGCCCGCCCGAACTGCTGCAGGCGTCGAACTGGCACGCCGCACGGCACGGGCTGAGCGGCCTGCTGGTCGACCCGGCCGGCCGGGCCCGCCGGGCCGGTGACGTGTTGTGCATGCTGCTCGACCACGTCACGCCGGCCCTCGACGAGGCCGGCGACACCCGTGAGGTGACCTCGCTGGCCCACCGGCTGCTCCAGGAGGGCACCCCGGCGGACCGGCAGCGCCAAGCCTTGGCCGAGGGCGGCATGTCGGCCCTTCTGGAGCTGATCACCGAGGAAACGGTCGCTCCCTGACGCTCCGCCCCCAACCCTTGCCGCGGCAGGCCGCCCCGAACTAACATACATACATGTTTGTATGTGAGTGCTCATGACGGCGGGCGGTGCCCCGAAGAGAACCCGCCGCACGCAGGCGGACAGGCGGGCCCTCACCCGGAACGCCCTCCTGGAGGCGGCGGCCCGGGGACTTTCCACGTACGGGTACGCCAATCTGGCGCTGGAGCGGGTGGCCCGAGAGGCCGGCTACACGCGCGGTGCCCTGTATCACCAGTTCACCGACAAGGAAGATCTGGCGCTCGCGGTCGTGCGGTGGGTCGAGGAGACCTGGCAGGCCGAAGTGGGCCGCCCAGCCGCCGCGGAGGCCGAACCCGTCGAGGCGCTCCTGGCCATCGCGCGCGGCCATGCCGTCTACTGCCGACGCGACATCGCCCAGGTCCTGATGACGCTGCGTGTCGAGTTCGCCGGGCAGGACCATCCGGTCGGCCGGGCGATCACGGAGATCGTCGACCGGCTCACCGCCGACTGCGCCGCACTGATCGCCGCCGCACGCGCGAGCGGTGCGATCCCTCCCGGACCGCCGCCCCCGACGACGGCAGCCGTCTTCCTCGGCGTCGTCGAGGCGGTCGGCATCGAGTTGGCCGGACAGGCCCCCTACGACATCCAGCTCACGGAACGGGCGGTGCGGGGCGTACTCGGTCTGCCGCCCGCCGCGCCCTTACCGGCGCGTTCAGATGAGGAGACGCACGCATGAAGCTCCCCGGCACCGCACACACCTCGCGCCCGTGGCGCATCCACGAGGTCGCCCCCGATTTCCGGCTCGAGGACGTCTGGGCACTCCGCACACCCGGCGGCCCGGACGATCTCCCCCGCCTGGTGGCGAGCATGGTCGGGGACGAGGCGAACAGCTTTCCCGAAGGCGCCCCGCTCGTCGTGCGCTTCCTCTGGGCGGCCCGGTGGAAGATCGGCGCCGTTCTCGGCCTCGACCGCCCCGACAGCGGCGTCGGCTCCAGGGTGAGGTCGCTCCGGGACCGGCTGCCGAGGGACCTGCGGGAGGCCGCCCGAGGGCCCGACTTCAAGGACGTTCCCCTCACCTCTCTGTACCTGCTCGAGAACGAGTGGGCGACGGAGATGGCCAACCGTACGGTGCACACGGTCATGCACATCGGCTGGGTCCCGGACGAGTCCGGCGGCTACCGAGGCCAGATGGCGGTGCTGATCAAGACCAACGGACGGTTCGGCGCCGCGTACATGGCGGCGATCAAGCCCTTCCGCCACTGGTTCGTGTATCCGGCGTTCCTGCGAAGCATCCAGCGGGATTACGCGGCGAGCGCCGATGCCGTGTAAGGCTCCTCGGCCGAGGAGGGGCCCGGCCGACGCTTCCTGCCCGCGTTGGCGCCACCCGGAGTGGGCGACCGGGCAGGCCCATCGTGATCACGCCCGCCCCGGCGCGTAGCACGCGGCGAGAAGGGGTGCTCGGTCACCGAGACGACCTGGCGTTTAAGGTCGCATCCATGACGAGGACCACCCCGCCACGCCCGCTCGATGTCGAGGAACTCTTCCCGGAGCTGGCCGCTCACCGCGGTACGACCACCCGGCTGCACCCGCGGCCGGGGAGCCCGGACGCGTCGTCCAGTTCCGTGGGCGGGCCCCTCCTGTGGCCGGCGGACGAGCCCTGGCCGGTGTGTACGGAGCCGCACGGCCGCGAGACCGGCCGGCGCCCCGCGGACATCCATCGGGAGCGACAGGTCCTCGCGGTCGCCTGGGCCCGCGACCCGGGCTCGGGGCCCACAGCGGAGGAGCGTGCGCTCCTGAAGGAACTGGCGCGGGAGCACCGTGTCACGGGTGTGGCCGACACCGATCCACTGCCGATGATCGGCGTCGCCCAGCTCTACCGGCGGGACATACCCGACTTGCCGGCGGGCCCGGACGGGTGCGATCTGCTCCAGGTGTTCTGGTGCCCGTTCGACCGGCACGGACGCACCGGACACGGCATGTCGCTGCACCTCCGCTGGCGCCGGTCCTCCGAGGTGGCCGAGGTCCTGGCCGCGCCACCCCGACCGGCGGTCGTCGGCTTCGCGGGATACGTGCCGGAGCCCTGCGTACTGCACCCGGAACAGGTGGCCACCTACCCGTTCGCCGGATCGCTGCCCGAGGACCTGCGCGACCGGATCGACGCCTGGGAGGAAGCCCTCGAGGAGGAGGCCGAAGAGGCGGCGGACGACGACGCGCCCGAGCCCCCCGACTACCAGCACGACCTTTCCATGCCGCCCGGCTGGCGCGTCGGAGGGTTCGCGTCGTGGCACGTGACCGACCCGTATCCCATGGACTGTCAGGCCTGCGCAGCACCGATGGACCTGCTGTTGACGATCGACAGCCGGGAGTGGGACGGCGGCACCGGCAGCTGGAACCCGCTCGAGGAGCGGGACCCGGCCGCGCACCGGTTCCCCTCGCCGACCGAGGTCATCGTGGGCCGCTGGGGTCAGCTGAACGTCTTCACCTGCCCCGTCGATCCCTCGCATCCACACCGCTGGAGCATCCAGTAGGCCCTCGGTCCTCCCTTCCCCCGCGGCCTCTTGGATTCCCGATCAATCGCTGCGGTCGTGGCCGGCGGCCCGCGGTGTCCACGCGCCGGTCCACGCCTTGTCCGACGGCCCGCCCGGCGCGATCACCATCACTCCCGGCGACGCCCGCGGCACTCTGCTGATTCCGGAGAAAGGCGGCGGCTACTGCTGCGGCCTCGACGGGGTCGACGGTCCCAACATGGCCGGTGCTGTCGACCAAGACCATCAACGGGGACCTGATCCGCCGGCAGTACGACCAGATCGTGAAGTACACCACCGCCCTGCGGCTGGGCACCGCCGAGGCCGAGCAGGTCCTGCGACGCTTCACCCGCGGCGGGCCCAAGCACCCCACCTACCAGGCGATCGAGGAACTCGGGCGGGCGGTGCGCACGGCATTCGTCTGCGACCACCTCGCCGACATCGAGCTGCGCCAGGAGATCCACGAGGGCTTGCAGGTGGGGAGAGCTGGAACAGCGCGAACAAGGACCTCTTCTACGGCAAGGACGGCGACCTGGCCGGGGCGGACAAGGAGTCCCAGGAGGTGTCCATGCTCGCCCTGCACCTGCTCCAGTCCGCCCTCGTGCACGTCAACACGCTGCTGATGCAGCAGGTCCTCGCCGAGGGGGTTGCTCCCAGGGTCGGGGCTCGGCGTGTGGGGAGCCCCGACCCTGGCACGAGGTCTCGGTTCCCAAGCTGCGGTCCGGGCTCAGGCGCGCTGCGTCCAGTCCTGGTCCAGGCGGTCGGTCAGGCCCGCGGCGGCGAAGGCCGCCTCCAGCTCGTCGCGGCCCTCGGTGAAGTGGGCCCAGCTGTCGTGGTGGACCGGGACGACGCGGCGGGCGTCAAGAATCCGGGTGGCCTCGGCGGCCTGGGCGCTGTCCAGGACGACCGGTCGGCCGTCGAAGAGCATGGGGAAGCGGGGTGCTCCGGCGAACAGGAGGGCGGTGTCGATCGGGGCGAAGCGGTCGGCGATCTCCCTGACCGCGTCGAGCGAGGCGTTGTCGCCGCTGACGTAGACCGTCGGCAGGCCCTCGCCCGTCAGGACGAAGCCGACGACCTGGCCGGCGAAGGGCTCGATCTCCTCACGCGCTCCGGGGCCGTGGATGGCCGGGACCCCGGTCACAGTGATGGTGCCGCCGCCCGGGCGCTCCAGCTCGGTCGACTCCCAGTCGGCCAGGCCCCTGGCCTTCGCCCCGAGGCGCTTGCCGCCGCCGGGTGTGGTGAGGGTGAGGGGGACGTCGGCGAGCAGGGCGCGGCCGGAGGTGTCGAGGTTGTCGGCGTGCTCGTCGTGGGAGAGCAGGACCACGTCGATGGGGCCGAGGTCGGCAGGGGTAGTGGTGGAGGAGGCGGTCTTGGTCAGGGTCGGGCCACCGGGTGAGGCGTAGTCGCCGGGGCCGTCGAAGGTCGGGTCGGTCAGGAAGCGCAGGCCGCCGTACTCGAACAGGGCGGTCGGACCGCCGAACGTGCGGACCGGGAACTGGTTGGCGTTGAGCTGGGACATCACGTCTCCGTTTCTCACGAAAAAAACCTGCGGTTAACGTGATTCCAGGCTAGGTAGGCATCACGGAAAAATGCAAGCGCTACCATGAGAGGCATGGACGACACCCTGGCCACCGACGTGGCACCGACCGCTCTGCCCCCGGCGCCGGGTGCCGACCGGTACCGCTCCCTGGACTTCGCCGACACCGCCGCCACCCTGCCCGCCAGCCAGAGCTACGACCTGCTCGCCGCCCCGGAATCCGCCATGCGCTGGCTCGCCGCCCACGACCTGACCACCCCGGACGTGCAGCTGTACGAGGTGTGCGCACAGCGGATGCGCACGCTGCGCGCCCACATCCGCGCCCTGTTCGCCGCCCGCGTCGACACCACCACCCCGCCCGAGGAATCCCTGCGCGCGGTGAACGAGGCCCTCACGGCCGTGCCCACCGCCCCCCTCCTCGCCTGGGACGGGGCCCGGGGGCTGCGCCGCGTCCAGGCGCACCCCACCGACCAGGCCGTCAACCACGCACTGGCGACCCTCGCCGCCGACGCCGCCGACCTGCTCACCGGTCCCGACGCCGACATCCTCGCCGCCTGCGGATCAGCCCCCTGTGACCGGTTCCTCCTGCGCACCCACGGCCGGCGCCACTGGTGCTCCACACGCTGCGGCGACCGTGCCCGCGCCGCCCGCGCCTACGCCCGGCGCAGCGGCGCCTCGGACTGACGCACCACCCCCAGGGTCCTCCTGCGGACCGCCCGGCGGCCACGCGAACACCTCCAGCAGGCTGCTTCCGGTTCGTGCAAGGGGTGGAATCTCATTACTCAGACGCTCGTGAGCGCCGTTGTCGCGCAGTGTCCGCGTCACCCGCCCCGCCGGTCTGCGTTGCGGCGCCAGGTGCCAGGCGGGACGTTGGATGCAACGGCGCCGGGCTGCGAGGTCAGGGCGAGGACGAGTGGCGGTCTCGGGACGTGATGTCTTCGGGGCGGAGGGTGAGAGCGCGTGAGCACACTGTCGAGTGATCTGTGGACGCTGGGCCACGAGGCGTATGTCTACCTGTATCCGCTGGTGACCATGGACATCACGCGCTTGCAGATGGTGAACGTCGAGGCGGACGCCAAGCCCGGGTGCGGGCCGCCGAACGAGTTCCACCACATGCGGGAGTTCCCCGACGCGACGTTCCGGCTGGTGGTGCGCCCGAACTTCGACACGCTGTACTCCGCTGCCTGGCTCGACCTGACGGCCGGCCCGGTGGTGCTGCACAGCCCCGACACGGCGGACCGCTACTTCATGCTGCCGATGCTGGACATGTGGACCGATGTCTTCGCCAATCCTGGCAAGCGCACCACCGGCACCGACGCGCGTGACTTCGTGGTCGTGGGCCCGGGCTACACGGGCCCCACGCCGCACGACCTACCGGTCATCGCGGCCCCGACCCCGTACGTGTGGGTGATCGGCCGTACCCAGACCAACGGTCCCGGTGACTACGAGGCGGTGCACGCCGTACAGGACGGCTACACCCTCACCACGGTGAACTCCGCGCCTGCCCACGTGATCGACCCGGACCACGACACCACCACAGAGCCGCTGACCCTGGTCAACAGGATGAACGCGGTGGAGTTCTTCACCCACGCCGCCCGCGCTCTGGCCGTCAACCCCCCGCACCTCACCGACTTCTCCGTCCTCGCCCGGATCGCGCACCTGGGCCTCGTGCCCGGCAAGGAGTTCGACGCGGGCCGGTTCGATGCCGCACAGCTCTCCGAGATCGAGGCCGGAGTGCGCACGGCCCGTGAGGCGATCCTTGCGGCACTGCCCACCCTGGGCACCAAGGTCAACGGGTGGACGACGTTCACCGACACCATGGGTGTCTACGGCAACTACTACTTCAAGCGCGCCGTGGTCACCGCGGTCGGGCTGGGTGCCAACCCCGCCGAGGACGCCGTCTATCCCGTGCTCATGGCCGACGCCGACGGCGAACCGCTGTCCGGCGAACACGACTACCACATCCACTTCGATGCGGACCAACTGCCGCCCGTTCACGCGTTCTGGTCCATCACGATGTACGACGCGGAGGGCTTCCAGGTCGCCAACGAGCTCAACCGCTTCGCCCTCGGAGACCGCGACCCGCTGACCTACAACGACGACGGCTCCCTCGACATCCTCCTCCAACACCACAACCCCGGACCCGGCAAGGAAACGAACTGGCTCCCCACACCGACCGGCCCCCTCGGCGTCACGATGCGCCTCTACGCACCCAAGCCCGAGGCCATGGACGGGCGATGGAACCCCCCACCCGTCCGCAAGGTGTAGACCCCACCCCGCGGCGAACACCGCGTCCCGGGACAGGCCGACGCACCTCCGAACCGCTGATGAAGCTACCTGAATCTCCCCCCCACGCTTCAGGTAGTGGCCAGAGTTGCCGGCCCCCGTCCATACCGATCACCCCCGGGCAGTGGGGTGATGCGCCGCAGCTGATCCCGGTCCTGGACCGTATCCGTGCCCCACGCCCAGCGGGCGGGCACCCGCGGGCCCGCCCGGACCATCTGTGTGGCGACAAGGCGTACGGCTCCCGTCGGAACCGCTTCTGCCCGCGGCGACGGCAGATCCGGCACCCGATTCCCCGAGCGCGGGGACCAGCGGGCCAACCGCCGGCGGCGCGGTAGCCCAGGTGGTTGCCCTGCTGGGTCAGGCGTGCTGTCCAGCAGGTCCGACCGACCGGCCTGCCCCCACGGCACTCCTCCCTTCGGTGGATCTCCATGGGCGGCGCCTCCGCCGCATGGGGGGAAGCGAATCACGCGCCGGCCTGATCCCTGCGCGCCGCGGACCCGGAAGAGTGAGCCCATGGCGATCAGCGAGGTGAGTCCCACGACGGCGTTCGAGGGGATCGAGGGGCCTGTGCCGCTCTGGGCGGAGCGCATGGCCCGCGAGTGGGGGAGCCATCCCGATGGGGTGACATACGACGCTGTCGGGCTGGGTGCCGGACTGTCGGCGCGAGCGGTCCGAGCGCGGACCGATGGCTGGCGTCCCGAGTTCTCCCGGTCCGCCCGTCCGATGAGAACGACGCCGACCCCTTCCGCTGTTTCCCGGTGGTCAACTGTGTTGAGGACGATGAGGGACCGTCTGTGACGTTCTTGCTCATGTCGTTCCCGGCGTTCGCTTCTCTGCTGGTCTTGTTCGCCCTGGTGGAGAGCGCGTGGCGATGGTTCACGGGGTCGGGCCTGATCCCGTGGCTACGCAGGCGCACCGGACAGTCGTTGTCGAGCATCGCCTTCGACGAATTCACGGCGGTCGTGAACGGAAACAAGACGGTGGAGCTGGAGCAGCGGAGGGTGGAGCGGCTGCGGCGGGACGACGAAAGCGACGGCGCGCCGCCCCGCTCCAGCATTGACCTGACCAAAAACACGGCGTTCATCGTGTTGCCACAGGAAGCGGATGGCCCGTGCGCTGGGCAGGCGCGATGTCCGTGAGAGCCGGCGGTGAGACGCCGGCCGGAGGAACAGGTGCAGAGCCGTCTTCGCTGTGGGGGAGTCTCGCCGATCCTGCCGGCTCGCGGCGCCACGGGAGGTGCCCCCAGTTGTCGTCGGTCGGCGACGCTCCGCGTGGCTCCCTCCTCCTCCTTGCGATCACGCACCAGACGCCGCTCGCTGATCCGGCCTGATCGACGAGACACCTCCTAGCCGCCGCCGAAGCTCGTGCGGACACCCGTCCAGGGCCCCGGCGGGCGGTGGGCGACATCGTGAGGCGGGGCGGTGCGCCCGCGGCGGCGGGTGGGTTGTTCGCCGCGGGTCTCCGCGACGAGGAGGTCCACGCCCGCCAGCAGGTCGTCCCGCGCGGCTGTCTCCCGCAGGCGATGGGCGGCGCTGCCGGCGCTCACCGTCTGTTGGGCTAGTTCCCGGACCAGTTCCCAGTCGCCGTGCTCCTCCAGCATGGGACGCGCGTGCCGCAGCAGGGCCTGTACGACCCGGGCCGCGGCGGCCGGGCGGCGGGTTTCCGGGTCGATCAGCTCCGCCTCGAGCCCCGAGCGGGCGGCGCGCCAGGTCGCCGCACGCAGCCACTCGTGCCGACCGTCGCATCCGGTAGTGCCACCGGTCGCCGCCAGGCGGGCGCAGGCGTCCGTCACGAGCGCGCGGAACAGTCCGGCGATCATCACCACCGTCTCGACGCGGGGGCAGGCGTCGCAGACGCGGAGCTCCAGGGTCTGCTGGTGGGCGGACGGCCGTACGTCGTAATAGATCATTCCCGCGTCGCTGATCACGCCGGAGCGGATGAGTCCGGCCACGGTCTCGTCGTAGTCCTGGGCGCCCGCGAAACAACCGGCCGGCCCGGCCGTGGGCCAGCGCTGCCACACCATGGTCCGCCAGCTCGCGTAACCGGTGTCGGTACCGAGCCAGAACGGGGAGCTGGCCGACAGCGCCAGCAGGGGCGGCAGCCACGGCCCCACCGCGCACATGGCGCGTACGGCGGTCTCGTGGTCGGGGATGTCCACGTGCACCTGCGCACCGCATATCAGCTGCTCGTCGGCGACGCGACGGTACTCGCGGGCCATCTTCTCGTAGCGCGGCGCGGGCGTGATGCGGACGGACTCGACCCGGCCCAGCGGGGCGACGCCGGCGGCGACGACCGCCAGGCCCTGACGCGACGCGGCCGCGTCCAGCCGACGTCGGGAGCGGCGCAGGTCGGAGTGCAGCCCCTGGAGGGAGGTGTGGACATCGCTATTGGTCTCGACCATCGACTGGGACAGCTCGTGTGTGTACGTCCTGGGCGGCAGCCCGGCCAGCAGGGCCCCGGCGCGGGGCACGAGCGATCCGCTTTCCACGTCGATCACATGGAACTCTTCCTCAACCCCTATGCGAACGGTCACGACCACTCTCCAGGGACGGGGTCGACCGTCGACGGGTCGACTGTATGTGCGGCAGATGCCCGGATCTGATGCTTTTAGGCCCATCATCCTCACCCGTCGCACGCGCATACACGTCTTCCGTCCCTGGTAAGGGGCGCCGGGCCGGACGCACGTGTGCCCGGCAGCCGCCTCGCGGAACGTGCGAGCCTCACCGTCCGTGTCCCGGGCGCACGCGTGTCAGGCGCGGGTGAGGGTGCCGAGGAAGCGTATGTGCGGGCGCCGGTCGGGTCCGGTGAGGGTGATCGCGGCCCGCACGCGGTAGACGTCGGCGATGAGCTCCTCGGTCAGGACCTCCGCCGGGCCGCCGGCGGCCACCACGCGGCCCTCCTTGAGCACCACGAGTCGCTCGCAGTACGTCGCCGCCAGGTTCAGGTCGTGCAGGGCGACGACACTGGTGAGGCCGAGGTCGGAGATCAGGCTCAGAAGATCGAGCTGGTGCTGGATGTCCAGGTGGTTGGTCGGTTCGTCGAGGAGGAGTTCGCGCGGCTCCTGGGCGAGGGCCCGGGCGATCTGGGCGCGTTGGCGTTCACCGCCCGAGAGCGTGTGCCAGGGCTGATGGGACTTCTCCGTGAGGCCGGTACGGGCGAGGGCGGAGCGCACGGCCGCCTCGTCCGCCGCCGAGGACGGCGTCCAGGCCCGGCGATGCGGGATGCGGCCGAGCCGTACGACGTCGATGACCGGCAGGTCGACCAGCGTGTCCGCCTGTTGCTCGACGACGGCCAGCCGCCGGGCCACCGTACGGCGGCCCAGGGCGTCCAGCGGGTCCCCGTCGAGGGTGACGATCCCGCTGTCCGGGGCGAGTACGCCGGAGAGCAGGCGCAGGAGAGTGGACTTGCCGGAGCCGTTGGGGCCCAGCAGACCGGTGACGGTTCCGGGGCGCGGTGTGACGCTGACCCCGTCCAGGATCAGCGTGCCGCCGGCGGTGCGCGAGACGCGTTCGGCACGCAGACCGGCGCCCGTCGTGCGCGTGACCGTCACCGCGTCCCCCTGGTGCGGAAGAGGATCAGGACGAACGCCGGTACGCCGATCAGTGAGGTCACCACGCCCACCGGGACCTCCTGCGGTTCGAGGACCGTACGGGCGAGCGTGTCGACCCATACGAGGAAGACCGCCCCGGCCAGGGCGGTGACCGGCAACAGTCGGCTGTGCCCCGGCCCGACCAGTGCCCGCGCGGCGTGCGGAAGCACCAGGCCGACGAAGCCGATGGCTCCCGCGGACGACACCAGTGCCGCCGTCAGCAGGGCGGTGACGCACAGCAGCACCAGCCGCGTACGGCCGACGGAGACGCCGAGGGTGGCGGCGGCGTCGTGCCCGAACGCGAAGGCGTCCAGCGTCCTCGCGTACCCGCCGCAGACCATCAGCGCCGCCACCAGTACCGCCAGGCACACCCACACATCGGTCCAGCCGACCCCGCCGAGCGAGCCGAGCAGCCAGAACAGCACTCCCCGTGTCGTCTCCGCGTCCGCCGCGGTCATCACGACGAAGGAGGTGAGCGCGGAGAAGAGCTGCATCGCGGCGACGCCCGACAGCACCACCCGGTCCGTCGTGCCGCCGAGCGCGTGGCTGAGCAGCAACACCAGTGCGAACGAGCACGCCGCACCCACGAACGCCCCGCCGGAGATCGACAGCGCCCCGCCGCCGACACCGAGCACCACGACCACGACGGCGCCGGTCGACGCGCCGGAGGAGACGCCCAGCACGAAAGGGTCGGCGAGCGGGTTGCGCAGCAGGGCCTGCATCACCGTGCCGCATACGGCGAGTCCGGCGCCGCAGACGGCGGCGAGCAGCGTGCGGGGCAGCCGCAGGTTCCACACGATGCCGTCCCGGATCGGCGAGAGGTCCGAGGCCCCACAGCCGAGTCGGGCCGCCACGACGGACCAGACGTCCGCGACACGGATGCTCGCCGGGCCGATGGTGATCGCCAGCGCGACGGAGACGACGAGCAGCGTGAGACCGGCGACCCACAGCAAGGGCCGCCCGAGCCCGCGTATCGCGGCAGGAGACGACACGGAGCCGGGGTCGGAACCCGAAACCGAAGGCGAAATGGTCGTCGTGGCCGTGGCCGTGGCCGTGGCCGTGGCCGAAGTCGAGCCCGTGTCGGCGTCCCCGGTGTCGGAGGCCGGGGCCGCGGCCGGCCCGCTCCCGGTCACTTCGCGAGGCCGTACGCACGCAGCGCCGCCGCCACCTTCTCCACGCCCTCGACGGTACGGATGGTGGGGTTCATCGCCTGGCCACTGAGCAGGACGTAGCGCTTTCGCTTCACCGCCGTCATGTTCCTGGTGACCGGATGGGACTCCAGGAACTCGATCTTCTTCGCGGCGGACTCGGCCGTCTGCGACTTGCGCGTCAGGTCGCCGATCACCAGGACGTCGGGATCGCGGTCGGCGACGGTCTCCCAGTTGATCTGCGGCCACTCCTCGCGCGTGTCGTCGAAGACGTTCTTCGCCCCGAGCGTACGGGTGATGATGCCGGGCGCCCCGCAACAGCCCGCCATGTAGGGGGACTCGGAGTTGGCGAACCAGTAGAGGAGACTGACGTCCCGGAAGTCGTGCGCGGAAGTCGCCTTCGCCACGCGGGACTTCAGATCGGCGACGAGTCGCTCGCCCCGGTCCGGCACGCCGAAGATCCTGGCCAGGTCGCGTACCTCGCCGTAGACCGTGTCCATCGTCAGCGGTTCGGTGCGTACGCCGTCGCCGTCACCGCTGTTGTCCTTGCCGGCGCAGTCGGTGGGGGAGAGGTAGGTGGGGACGCCGAGCTTCGCGAACTGCTCGCGTGGGGCCACACCGCCCTTGCCGAGGGTGAAGGTGAAGGAGGCGGCGGCGAAGTCGGGCTCGGCGTCCAGGACCCTCTCGAAGGAGGGGTAGCGGTCGGCCAGCCGCTCCACCTTCGCGTTCTCCTCCTCCAGGCCCTTCAGCACCGGGTCCGTCCAGGTGGCGGTCCCCGCCATCCGGTCGGCGAGACCGAGGGAGAGCAGGATCTCGGCCGCGCCCTGGTCGAGCGCGACGGCCCGCCGCGGCGGACGATCGACCCGGACCCGCTGACCGCAGTTGTCCAGGGTGACGGGATGGCCGGCGGCGGCGCCGTCCTTCGCCGACCCCTGAGCGGTGGAGGCGGCGGGCCCGCCGCCACAGCCGGTCAACATCAGGGCGCCGGCCAGGAACAGCGCGGCAGGGCGGACGGGGTGTGCGAGTGGCACGGGAACTTCCTCTGCGGCCAGGGCTCATACGCGGAGCCTGTCGTACGGTGCTCCCTCCGACGACCCACGCCGCGGAGGGCGCCAGCAGGTCTTCGGACTCGGGGTCAGCCGGACGAAGCGCCTTCCCGGGCCTGTTTCACGCCGCCCAGTGGCCGTTGCTCCGCCCGTCGCCCTCACCGCTGCGCGTCAGCTCCGGATTCCCACCGGATTCCCTGACCCGTGCACACACGAATGCGTACTCAGGTGCGACTGGCGTCGGCAAGCTATCACGGGCGCTCGGACCGTCCCGTACCCGGACGCGCCGACCGTGCCCCACGTCACGGCCCGCGAGCCCCGCGGACGAGCGCCGGCGTGGTCCCGCCGACGTCCGCCCCGCGCCGCTCTTTCCTCACCGTTCTCCTGGCGAACGGTGCCCGAGATCAAGGCTCGTTGATCTGCCATGGCGCTTTCGAGGCCCGTCGGACATGCCCTAGTCGAGGGTGTCCGGGTCCGGGCCCGTGCGCAGGCCGCGGTCCAGGGTGGCGATCGCCGTCATCTCGTCGGGCGTGAGTGTGAAGTCGAAGACGTCGATGTTCTCGCGGATGCGGGCCGGGGTGACGGACTTCGGTATGACGATGTTCCCGAGCTGGAGGTGCCATCGCAGCACCACCTGGGCCGGGGACTTGCCGTGGCGCGCGGCGATCTCACGCAGCACGGCGTCGTCCAGGACGGCACCCTGGGCGAGCGGGCTCCAGGCCTCGGTGGCGATGCCGTGTTCGGCGTGGAGGCCGCGCAGTTCGCGCTGCTGGAGGCCGGGGTGGAGCTCGACCTGGTTGACGGCCGGGACGAGCGTGGAGCCTTCCAGGAGCCGGTCGAGGTGCGCGGGCAGGAAGTTGGAGACTCCGGCGGCCCGGACACGGCCGTCGGCGGCCAGCTTCTCGAGGGCCCGCCACGTCTCCTGGAACAGGCCGCGGCCGGGGGCGGGCCAGTGGATCAGGTACAGGTCGACGTGGTCGAGGCCGAGCTTGGCGAGACTGTCGTCGAATGCCTTCAGCGTGGCGTCGTACCCCTGGTCGGCGTTCCACACCTTGGTGGTGACGAAGAGGTCCTCGCGGGCGATGCCGGAGGTGGCCAGCGCGCGGCCGACGCCGGTCTCGTTGCCGTAGATCGCGGCGGTGTCGATGGAGCGGTAGCCGGCCTCCAGGGCGGCGGTGACGGCGGCGGTGGTCTCGTCGTCGGGGACCTGGAAGACGCCGAAGCCGAGCTGCGGGATCTCCACGCCGTTGTTGAGCGTGACGGTGGGGACAGAGGTCATGACGTGCCGGATCTTTCCTGGGAGGGGGAGGGGTGTCGGCTTCGGAGCGCGGCTGGTGCCGTGCCGCGGATCGGTGACGGCCGTGTACCGGAGCGCTGTACCGGAGAAACGGCGCCACCCCAGGCGGCGGCGCGATCGACGCACTCGTAAGCCGGGAGTTCTGGCGTCGACGATAATTGCGTACGCGGGTTACATGCAAGCGGGCATACGTGCGTACGCGCTTAAGCGTTGTGCGCATGTGTCGGTCGCGGCCCGAGGGGCGAGAGAAAGCCCGCGCTTGCAACTAACGCGCGTGTGCAAGTATTGTGGACGCAAGCAAAGCGCCTCTGCAAATTTTTTGGAAGGTACTCCTCATGCCGCTCGCGCTTCTCGCCCTCGCGATGGGGGCCTTCGGAATCGGCACGACAGAATTCGTGATCATGGGCTTGCTGCCCGACGTCGCGGCCGATTTCGGTGTCTCCATCCCCACCGCCGGCTTCCTCGTCACCGGCTACGCCCTCGGTGTCGTCGTGGGCGCACCGCTGCTGACCGTGCTCGGCACCAAGGTGACCCGCAAGCGGATGCTGATGGTCCTCATGGGGTTGTTCGTGCTCGGCAACGCCCTGTCCGCCGTCGCCCCCAGCTTCGGCCTCATGGTGGCCGGCCGGATCGTCGCCTCGCTCGCCCACGGTGCCTTCTTCGGGATCGGCTCGGTCGTGGCGGCCGAGCTGGTCGCACCGGAGAAGAAGGCCGGCGCCATCGCCATGATGTTCACGGGCCTCACCGTCGCCAATGTCGTCGGCGTCCCCGGCGGCACCCTCATCGGCCACGCCATCGGCTGGCGCACCACGTTCGTCATCGTCGCCGCACTCGGCGTCGTGGGTCTCCTCGGTATCGCCCGGCTCGTCCCGGACACGCCGAAGCCCGAAGGCGTACGCGTACGGCACGAACTGGCCGCGTTCAAGAACGCCCAGGTGCTCCTGGCCATGGCGATGACCGTGCTCGGCTTCGGCGGAGTCTTCGCCGCCATCACCTACATCGCCCCCATGATGACCGAGGTCGCCGGCTACGCCGAGTCCTCCGTCACCTGGCTGCTGGTCCTGTTCGGCCTCGGCATGGTCGTGGGCAACCTCGTCGGCGGCAGGTACGCCGACCGCAGGCTGATGCCGATGCTCTTCATCTCCCTCGGCGCACTCGCCGTCGTCCTGGCGCTGTTCACGGTCACGGCGCACGACAAGGTCCTCGCGGCGATCTCCATCGCGCTCGTCGGCGCCCTCGGCTTCGCCACCGTGCCCCCGCTGCAGAAGCGGGTCCTCGACCACGCGCACGGGGCGCCGACCCTCGCCTCCGCCGTCAACATCGGTGCCTTCAACCTCGGCAACGCGCTCGCCGCCTGGCTCGGTGGCCTGGTCATCGCCGCGGGCCTCGGCTACACCGCGCCCAACTGGGTCGGTGCCGCCCTGGCCGCCGCCGCGCTCCTGCTGGCCTTCGTCTCGGCAGGCCTCGAGCGCCGTGACCGGGTGGCGGGCCGGGGTGTGACGGGGGACGTCGTCGCCGGTCAGACCGGTACGCGTCCCGCGGATGCCCAGCTTGCGAAGGCCGAAGCCGACCGGCCGACCGCGTCCGCCCTCCACTGACGGCTCGCGGCCCGCGGACGCGGGTACGCGGCATACGGCATACGGCATACGGCATCGTCATTCGGAAATACGGATCGGAACGACGGCCCGCCGCCCGGCGCCAGTACCTCTCTGGACGCCCGGTACGGCGAGTCGTCGGCCGATTCCGGGCCTGTTCCCCTTCCGTACCGAAGAGTTCGAGAAGCTGTGGAAGAACCCCGGCCCAGCGAGCGCTACGGGAACAGCGGCAGACTCGCTCGTACGAGACGGAAGGAAACGGGCACCGGTCATGAAGATCGATCTCACCGACACCACCTCCAGCAAGATCAACAAGGCGATCCTGTCGGGCCGCCGGTCCATCGGGATGCCGGCCGTCGGAATGGTGCTCACCCTCGTCATCGTCACGGACGAGGAGAACGCCTACGACTCGCTCAAGGCCGCCAACGAGGCGTCGCACGAGCACCCCTCGCGCACCCTCGTGGTGATCAAGCGGCACGCCCGTTCGCCCCGCGAGAGGCTTGAGGCCCGGCTGGACGCGGAGGTCCGCGTGGGCAGCGACGCGGGCGCCGGTGAGACCGTAGTGCTGCGGCTGCACGGTGAACTCGGCGCGCGTGCCGACTCCGTCGTCCTGCCGCTGCTGCTGCCCGACGCGCCCGTCGTCGTCTGGTGGCCGGTGGACGCGCCCGAGGTGCCGTCCAAGGACCCGCTGGGCTCGCTCGCCCAGCGGCGGATCACCGACGCGTACGCCGTGGAGGATCCGCTGGCGGCGCTCGCGGCACGCGCCGCGTCGTACGCCCCCGGCGACACCGACCTGGCCTGGACCCGGCTCACGCCGTGGCGCTCGATGCTCGCCGCGGCGCTCGACCAGGCCCGCGCGACCGTGATCTCGGCCGCCGTGGAGAGCGAGGCCGACAATCCCAGCGCCGAGCTGCTGGCCCGCTGGTTCGCGGACCGGCTGCGGGTCCCGGTCGAGCAGGTCGTCACCGAGGGGCCGGTCGTCACGGCCGTCCGGCTGGGCACACCCGACGGGGAGATCCGCATCGACCGGCCCGAGGGGCCGGTGGCGAGGCTGGCCATTCCCGGTCAGCCCAGCCGGGTCCTGGCCCTGAAGGTACGGACGACCGCCGAGCTGATCGCGGAGGAACTGCGCCGGCTCGACCCCGACGAGATCTACGCCTCGGCCCTCCGCGCCCAGGTCAACCCGCCGACCCCGGTCCGCCCCCTGACGGAGCCCTCGCCGCCGGCGCCCTGACCTGGACGTTCCTGCCGGCGGCAGCCGCGTGGGGGCCCGTCCGGCGCATTGTCGACCGCCCGCCGCCGGCGGCCGCGAGGGCCAGGGCCGGCGGCGGGGCCGTGGCCGTACGGTGCCACGCCCGCCCTGGCGAAGGCCCAGTTCCGGCCGCCCGCCAGTGCCCGCCCGGCCAGTGCCAGCGCGACCAGTGCCGGCCCGGGCCAGTGCCGGCCCGGGCCGGCGCCCGTCCGGGGCGTGCGCCCGGCCCCCGCGACAGCCCGGTGGCCGGGCCCACCTCCAGCGCCCCCGGCCCCTCGCGGCGTCGGCACCCCCGCCTCCCGCCCCGTCGGCGGCAACGCGGAATCGTCGCTCCCGATCATTGACAGCCGTCCCCCTCGCCCCGACACTCTTGCCACTCGTCAGTGAAGCATTCTTCACCAGGCGAACGAGCCGCTCGCGATTCAGGGACTCATATGACCTCCACCTCTGCCCCGGCCTCCCCGCCCGGCGCCCCCCGTACCTTCCGCACGGTCCTGCCGGTGCTCGCGCTGTGCTGGCTTGCCGTGTTCTTCGACGGCATGGACGTCAACATCTACGGCGCCGTGATGCCGCACATGCTCGACGACGCCGGGCTCGGGCTCACCCCGGCCGGGGCGGGGACCGTCGGGAGTTGGACCACCTTCGGCATGCTCGTCGGCGCGCTCGCCGCAGGGAACGTCACCGACTGGCTGGGGCGCCGCCCCATGCTCGTCGCCAGCGTCGTGCTGTTCTCCCTCGGCTCAGCCCTCTGCGCGCTCGCGTACGACGTCACCTTCTTCGGCGCCGGCCGGTTCGTCGCCGGGCTCGGTCTCGGCGGGCTGATGCCACTCTGTCTGGCCATGGTGCTGGAGTTCGCCCCGCCGCGCCGCGCCGCCCTGATGACCGGGCTCCTGATGACCTCGTACCACGCCGGGGGCATGGCGGCGACGGGTCTCGGGCTCACCCTCGCGCCCGCCGCCGGCTGGCGCTGGGTGTTCTGGGCGGGCGTCCTGCCGGCCGTGATCGCCGTACCGCTGCTCCTGAAGCTGCTGCCCGAGTCGCCCGGTGTGCTGCTCGCGCGGGGCGACCGCGCAGGGGCCGACGCGGTCGCCGACCGCTACGGTCTCGCCCGTCCGGCCGCCGTCGAGGCTCCGGCCGCCGGTGCGAAGGGCAGGATCGACGCGATACGGGCGCTGTTCCGCCCCGAGTCGCGCTGGGCGACCCCGCTGCTCTGGCTGGCCTCCTTCTGCGGACTGCTCCTCGTCTACGGAGTCTCCACCTGGCTGCCGACCATGATGCGGGCCTCCGGGTACGGCCTCAGCTCCTCCGTCAGCTTCCTCATGGTCATCAACGCGGGCGGCATCGTCGGCATGCTGATCGCGGGACGCACCGCCGACCGCTTCGGCGCCGTCCGGGTCTCCGCGATCTGGTTCGTCCTCACGGCGGCCGGCGCGCTGCTGCTGAAGGCGCAGCTTCCGCTGGGCGTCACCTACGCCGTCGTCGCCGTCACCGGGATCTGGCTCTTCAGCGCGCAGGTCATGGTGTACGCGGCGACCGGCACCGTCTACCGCGACAGCGAGCGCGCCGCCGGGCTCGGCCTCGTCACCGGCGTGGGCCGCACGGGGGCGGTCGTCGGCCCCTGGCTCGTCGGCGTCCTCGCCTCGAACGGCAACCAGGGCTGGGGCTTCACCGCTTTCGCCCTCGCCGGCCTGGTGGGCGCGGCGGCCATCGCTCTCGTCCCGCTCGCCCAGCGTCTCGGGCGATCCGGCGGGCGCGCGACACCCGCCTCCGCCACCGCCCCGGCGTCCGTCCCTCTCGTCAAGGACTGAGAGACGAAGGCGCGGCCTGCCGGACCCCCGGCGGGCCGCGCCTTCGCCGCTCCTGCGCGCGTGCCGCGCCGATCAGTGGCGGCCGAGCGGCAACCCGACGTAGTTCTCGGCCAGTTCGGCGGAGGCGTGCGGCGAGCTCGCGATCCGCTCCAGCTGGGAGAGCTGGAGCCGGGTGTCGAACGCGGATTGCCCGGGATCGGTGTGCAGCGTCGTCGTCATGAAGTACGAGAAGTGCTCGGCCCTCCAGACCCGGCGCAGGCAGGTGTCGGAGTACGCGTCGAGGAGCTCGGCCGAGCCCGTGGAGGACCGGTGGGCGAGCGCCCGGGCGAGAACGATCACGTCGGCGGCGGCGAGGTTGAGTCCCTTCGCACCGGTCGGCGGAACGATGTGCGCCGCGTCCCCGGCGAGGAAGACCCGGCCCCAGCGCATCGGCTCCGTCACCGAACTGCGCATCGGCAGCACGGACTTCTGGGTGACCGGTCCGCGCTTGAGCCGCCACTGGGGATCCGATGCGAGCGCGAGGCGGGCGTCGAGCTCGTCCCAGATCCGTTCGTCGGACCAGTCGGCCGGATCGGTGCCGTTCGGCACCTGGAGGTAGAGCCGGCTCACGGAGGGCGAGCGCATGCTCGCCAGCGCGAAGCCCCGCTCGGAGTGCGCGTAGATCAACTCGTCGTAGGCGGGCGGGGCTTCGGCGAGTATGCCGAGCCAGGAGTATGGATACGTCCGCTCGTACGTCCTGCGGACACCCTCGGGCACGGCCGCCCGCGTGACGCCGTGGAAGCCGTCGCAGCCGACCACATAGTCACAGGTCAGCGTCTGCTCACGGCCCTCGTGGGTGTAGCGGATCACCGGACGGTCGGTGTCCGCTCCTTCCACCGCGCTGACCTCCGCCCCGAACAACAGGGGACCGCCGTCGGCCACTTGGAGCGCGACGAGATCCTTGACCACCTCGGTCTGGGCGTAGACCCAGACCCTGCGGCCGCCGGTGAGCGAGGGGAAGTCCACTCGGTGGGCCCGGCCGTCGAAGCGGAGTTCCACGCCGTCGTGGACCAGGCCCTCGGCGTCGAGCCGGGCGCCCGCCCCGACGGCGCGCAGGGCGTCGACCGTGGCCTGTTCGAGGATCCCGGCGCGCTGGCGCCGCTCGACATAGGCGCGGTCTCGGCTCTCCAGGACCACGCTGTCGACGCCGGCGTTGTGCAGCAGGCGGGCGAGCAGCAGGCCGGAGGGGCCGCCGCCGATGATCCCGACGGTGGTGTGCATGCGATCTCCATCCCCGGACGTTCGTGACGTTCCCGGTGTTCGTATAGTGAAGGAAAGTTCACCGAAGAGTCCGCCGAGTCTGCGCCCGCCGCCGTCGGCTGTCAACGGTCCCGGCGTGGCCGCACCGGGCCCTTCCTCTACGGTGTCCCCAAGATCCGCCAGGGAGAGACCATGTCACCGACCGACACCGACGCACCGCCGGAGGCCGTCGCCCCGCTGATGCGCGGCCTCGCCGTGCTGCGCGCGCTCACCGACGCCGACGGGGTCCTCAGCCTCAGCGACCTGGAGCGGACCACCGGTCTCGCACGCTCCACCGTCGACCGGGTCACCGGGACGCTCGCCCGCATGGGATACGTACGTCTCGACGGCCGCGACGTCTTCCTCGCCCCCCGCCTGATGGAACTCGGCAACGCCTATCTGGCCTCCCTCCGCCTCCCCGGCCTGCTCGGCCGGCACGCCGACGCCCTCGCCGACGAGCTGGACGAATCGGTCTCGCTCGCGGTCGGCGACGGCGACGGCATCCGCTTCGTCCACCAGGCGACGCGGCGCCGCGCCATGTCCTTGAGCTTCCGCATCGGCGATCTGCTGCCCGCCGAACGCACCGCCCCGGGCGCCCTGTTCGCCGCCGACTGGACGGAGGCCGACTGGGAGCGCTGGCGCGCGCGCCGGCTCGCCGACCCGCGGGACGCCGGCTTTCCCGCGGTACCACCCGGCGGTGCACCAGGCGCCGGATCGGGCGTCGGGCCGGCGGGTGGTCTGGATGTCGGATCGGCGGGTGGTCCAAGTGTCGGGCCGGCGGGTGGTCCGGGCGTCGGGACGAATGACAGGCCGGACGACCGGCCGAACCGCCGACCGGACGGCGGGGACTTCGCCGCACGGGCGGCGCGGGCGGGGGAGCGGGGCTGGGCCCTCGACGACCAGCTCATCGAGCCGGGCCTCGTCGCGCTCGCCCTGCCCGTACGGGGCGCCGACGGCGCCGTGGCCTGCGTGGCGAGCGTCGTGAGCCACACCAGCCGCCACTCCGCCGAGTCCTTGCGAGACGCGATGCTGCCCCGGCTGCGGTCGGCCGTGACGGCCTGGGAGGAGCTGCTCCGGCAGGCACCGCCGCCCCGGGAGGAGCCGCCCCTGCCGGCCGCGGGTCTCGCGGCCTGGACGCATGCCTCGAAACAGGAGCTCGGGCGCGGCTTCATCGAGTCCCTCGCGCGCGGCCTCACGGTACTGACCGCCTTCGGTGAGGGCCGCGGCGCCTTGCCCCTGACCGCCGTGGCCGAGGCGACCGGGCTCGCCCGGGCCACCGCCCGGCGCGCCCTGATCACCCTGGAGCATCTCGGGTACGTGAGCGGCGAGGGCCGGCTGTTCCGGCTCACCCCCCGGGTGCTCGCCCTCGGGTTCCCGTATATCTCCCGCATGCCGCTGCCGCAGATCGCCGCACCGCACCTGGCCGAGCTGTCGCGTCGCGTGCACGACTCGGCGTCCTTGGCCGTGCTCGCCGGCGCGGACATCCGCTACACGGCCCGGGTCGCCACCCGGCGCATCATGAGCGTCCACATCACCGTCGGCACGCGCTTCCCCGCCCACGCCACGTCCCTGGGCCGGGTGATGCTCGCCGACCTCCCCTCCCGCGAACGCGAGGCATGGCTGGCCGGCATCGAGCCGCAGGCCCTCACCCCGCACACGGTCACCGAGCGCGCGGAACTGTCCGCCCTGCTGGAACGGGTGAGGGAGCAGGGGTACGCCCTCGTCGACGAGGAGCTGGAGCAGGGACTGCGGTCGATCGCCGTACCGGTCCGCGACCGGGCGGGCGTCGTCGTGGCGGCGGTCAACGTGGCCATGCACAGCAGCCGCCGCACCGTCGAGGAGTGCGTCGAGGTCGTCCTTCCCGAGCTGCGTGCCACCGCCGCACGGATCGAGGACGACCTGCGCACGGCGGGGCGGTTCGCGAGCGTGCCGGTGGTCTGACCGGCCCGCCGTACGAGCCGGTCGGCCGTGCGAGCCGGTCCGTCGTACGCGCCGGTCACGCCGTACGAGTCGATCCGCCGTACGAGTCGGTCCGTCGTACGCGCCGGTCACCGCCGTACGAGCCGGTCCGCCGGCCGTGACGGTTTCGCGCGGGCCCGTCCGGTCGGCGCAGCGGTTCCGTCGGCCCTGGTCCGGCCGGCGCGGCGAGCCCGTACGGCCCGGTCCGCCGGCCGTGACGGTTCCGTACGCCCGCTCGTCCGTCGCGTCCGGACCGTCAGGCGGAGGAGACCGGCTCCGCCTGAGCGCCGGTCTCCGAGACGGCGACCGGCTCCGCCTGAGAGCCGGTCTCCGAGACGGCGACCGGCTCTGCCGGAGTGCGCAGGCGCTCCGCCGCGTCCGACACCCGCAGCAGCAGGTTCATGAACTGCGCCTGCTCCTCGGTCGAGAGCGGCGCGAGGAAGACTTGGTTCATCCGCGCCGTACGCAGCGTCAGCTTGCGGTGGATCCGCTCGCCCTCCTCGGTCAGGCGCAGCAGGAACCGTCGGCCGTCCCCCGGGTCGCGCACCTTGTCGAGCAGACCGCGCCGGGTGAGCCGGGTGATGACCTCGGCGATGGTGGAGCGGTCGAGGCCGACGCGTTCGCCCACGGTCCGCTGGTCGAGGCCGGGCTCCGCCATCAGGGCGTTGAGGACGCCGAACTGCGGGGAGGTGATCTCCTCCGAGACCATCGCGTTCCACAGCAGATGATGCGCCTGCTGGAGCCGTCGGGCCAGGTGCCCGGGATGGGTGGTCAGGTCCACTGCGGCCATGAGGTGTCTCCCGCCCTGCGCCCGCATTCGTCTGTCTGATTCGTTGGTGCACTGAACAATACCCGCCTTCGTTGGAAGGCGCGGGCTGCTGTGGGGTGCTATTGACGGCCGGTGAGGCGGGTGCCAGCATGGCCGTGTCGGAATAAACGCTCAGTGCACTGACTAATAACGCGGGAGGCTTCTCGTATGGACAAGGTGGTCGCCACAGCCGCCGAGGCGGTGGTCGACGTCCGGGACGGGGCCTCCCTCGCCGTGGGCGGCTTCGGCCTGAGCGGTGTGCCGAACGCGCTGATCGAGGCGGTCCACGCCCAGGGCGCCAGGGACCTGCGGGTGGTGTCGAACAACTGCGGGGCGATGGACTCGGGCCTCGCGGTGCTCCTCGCCGCGGGCCGGATCGCCCGGGTGACGGGGTCGTACATCGGGGCCAACAAGGAGTTCGCCCGTCAGTACCTCGCCGGTGAGCTGGAGGTGGAGCTGATCCCGCAGGGCACGCTCGCCGAGCGCCTCCGCGCCGGCGGCTGCGGCATCCCGGCGTTCTACACCCCGGCCGGAGTCGGCACCCAGGTCGCGGAGGGCGGCCTGCCCTGGCGGTACGACGGCCGGGGCGGGGTCGCGCTGGCCTCGCCGGCGAAGGAGGTGCGGGAGTTCGACGGCAGCGAGTACGTCCTGGAGCGCGGGATCCGCACGGACTTCGCCCTCGTGCGGGCGGCGAAGGGCGACCGGCACGGAAACCTCGTCTTCAACAAGTCCAGCCGGAACTTCAACCCGTTGGCGGCGATGGCGGGGAAGGTCGCCATCGCCGAGGTCGAGCAGTTGGTGGAGCCGGGGGAGATCGATCCCGACGAGGTCCATCTGCCCGGCATCTTCGTCCAACGAGTGGTGGCACTGACCGCCGAGCAAGCGGCGGACAAGCGGATCGAACGGCGCACGGTCGCCGCGCCCCCGGCAGGAGGGACCACACGATGAGCTGGACTCGCGAGCAGATGGCTGCCCGCGCCGCGCGGGAACTGAAGGACGGCCAGTACGTCAACCTCGGCATCGGCCTGCCGACCCTGATCCCCAACCACCTGCCCCCAGGCGTCGAGGTGGTGCTCGAGTCGGAGAACGGCATCCTCGGCACCGGCCCCTACCCGACGGAGGACCAGGTCGACCCGGACCTGATCAACGCGGGCAAGGAGACGGTCACGGTGCTGCCGGGAGCGTCCTACTTCGACTCGGCCCTCTCCTTCGGCATGATCCGCGGCGGTCACATCGACGTCGCCGTCCTGGGAGCGATGCAGGTCTCCGCGCGCGGAGACCTCGCCAACTGGGCGGTCCCGGGGAAGCTGGTCACCGGGATCGGCGGGGCGATGGACCTGGTCCACGGCGCCCGCACGGTCGTCGTGGTGATGACCCACACCGCCAAGGACGGCTCGGCGAAGATCGTCGAGGACTGCGATCTGCCGCTGACCGGCCGGAGTTGCGTGGACCGGATCATCACGGACCTCGGCGTCCTCGACGTCACGGACGACGGGCTCGTGCTCGTCGAGACCGCCCCGGGCGTCGACACCGACGACCTCCTCGCCAGGACCGCCGCGAAGGTCCGTCTGCCCGAACCCGCCCGCGCCCGCTGACCCGCCGGGCCCGGTACCGGGGCGCGCACGCCCACTGGCTCAGCCACGCCCGCTGACCCGGCCGGGCCCCGTACCCCGCCGCGCGCCCACTCACTCGGCCGGGCCCGTCTCCCGTTGCCCCCGGCCCGACCCCCGCACGCCGCCCCCCCTCGGACCCGTACTCGAACCCCGTACTCAGACCCCTGGGACATCCTCATGGCTCTCACCCAGTCGGACATCGACACCGAGATCGACGACCTGCAGAACGCGTACGACAAGGAGCTGGCCGCCGGCGCGCCCGCGCGCAGCCATCCGGCCCGTGACTACGCTCCGTACCGCAGCTCGCTGCTCCGCCACCCCCGCCGGCCGCTCGTCGCCGTGAACGGCGGTGACCCGGAGACGGTCGAGCTCTCCGGTCCGGTCTTCGGGCCCACCGACGTCACCGAGATCGACAACGACCTCACCCGGCAGCACCCGGGGGAGCCCCTCGGCGAGCGGATCACCGTCTCCGGGCGCCTCCTCGACCGGTCCGGCCGCCCGGTGCGCGGTCAGCTGATCGAGCTGTGGCAGGCCAACGCCTCCGGCCGGTACGCCCATCTGCGCGACCAGCACCCCGCCCCGCTCGACCCCAACTTCACGGGCGTCGGCCGTACCCTCACCGACGACCAGGGCCGCTACCGCTTCACGACCGTCAAGCCGGGCGCGTACCCGTGGCGCAACCACACCAACGCGTGGCGCCCCGCCCACATCCACTTCTCCCTCTTCGGTACGGCGTTCACCCAGCGGCTCGTGACGCAGATGTACTTTCCGGGGGACCCGTTGTTCGCGTACGACCCGATCCTGCGCTCGGTCACCGACCGCGCCGCGCGCGAACGGCTCGTCGCCGCCTACCGCCACGAGCTCTCGCAGCCCGAGTTCTCGCTCGGCTACGAATGGGACATCGTCCTCGACGGTCCCTCCGCCACCTGGATCGAGGAAGGACGCTAGCCGGACATGAGCGAGACGACCGAGCTGTTCCCGCCCACCCCCTCTCACACCGTCGGGCCCTTCTACGGCTACGCGCTGCCCTTCCCCGAGGGGGAGCGCGTAGCGCCGGAGGGCCACCCCGAGCGGATCACCCTGCACGGTCACGTACGGGACGGCGCGGGTGCCCCCGTCCCCGACGCGGTCCTGGAGTTCTGGCAGGCGGCCCCCGACGGCTCCCTCGACGGCGCGCCGGGTTCGATGCGGCGCGATCCCGTGACCGGCGGCTTCCTCGGCCGCAACGGCACCGACTTCACCGGCTTCGGCCGGGTCGCCACGGACGCCGACGGTCACTACGCCCTGCACACCCTTCCGCCCGGCAACGCGGGACTGCCGTACATCAGCGTCTGCGTGTTCGCGCGAGGGCTGCTGCACCACCTCTTCACCCGTGCGTATCTGCGCGACGGCGCCGACCCGCTGCTGGACGCCCTGCCGGACGAGCGGCGCGCCACGCTGGTCGCACGCCCGGGCGAGAACCGCACGTACCGTTTCGACATCCGCCTTCAGGGCGAAGGCGAAACAGTCTTCCTGGAGTTCCGGTGACTCACGCCTCCGACGGCGCCGATCCCCGCGACGCCGGCCTCCCCGGCACCGACCCGCACGACGCCGGCCTCCCCGGCGCCGATCCCCGCGACGCCGGCCTTCTCGATGTCGGCCTGCTCGCCCCCGTGCGGGCGGGCTCCCCGGCCGAGACGGCGACCGGCGACACCGCGTTCCTCCAGGCCATGCTCGAAGCGGAGGCGGCGCTGGCCCGCGCCCAGGCCGCCGTCGGCGACACCCCGGCCGAGGCCGCCCACGCCGTGACGGCCGCCGCCGACGCGGGCCGATTCGACGTGCGCGACCTGGCCCTGCGGGCCCGTGACGGCGGCAATCCCGTCATTCCGCTGGTCGCCGACCTCACGGCGGCCGTGCCGGGGGAGTGGCGCCCGTACGTCCACCGGGGCGCGACCAGCCAGGACATCATGGACACCGCGACGATGCTCGTCGCGGCCCGCGCCCTGGACCTGGTCCTCGCCGACCTCGACCGGACGGAACGGGCCCTCGCCGCACTGGCCGCCGCGCACCGGGACACGACCATGGCCGGCCGCACCCTCACCCAGCACGCCGTGCCCACCACCTTCGGGCTCAAGGCGGCGGGCTGGCGCTCGCTGGTCCTCGACGCGCGGGACCGCGTCCGGCAGGTACGGGACTCCCTTCCGGCCCAACTCGGGGGCGCCGCAGGCACCTTGTCGGCCTTCGAGGCGTACGGCGGCGGCTCCCCCGAGCCGGAGACCGAGCCCGCTCCCCGATCCGCGTCCGTCCCCGCGTCCGCCTCCGCCTCCGCCTCCGGCGCCGCGTTCGTCGAGCGACTCGTGGCCGCCTACGCCCAGGAGACCGGCCTCGCCGTACCCCTCCTTCCCTGGCACACCCTCCGCACCCCCGTCGCCGACCTCGCCGGCGCCCTCGCCTTCACCGCCGGCGCGCTCGGCAAGACGGCCGTCGACGTGCTCACCCTGTCGCGGACCGAGATCGGTGAAGTGACGGAGGGCGCGGGCGGCGGCTCCTCGGCCATGCCGCACAAGGCCAACCCCGTCCGCGCCACCCTCGTCGCGTCCGCCGCACGGCGCGCCCCGCACCTCGCGGCCGCCCTGTACGCCTCGATGGCGGCGGAGGACGAGCGCCCGGCCGGCGCCTGGCACGCCGAGTGGGAGCCTCTGCGCGAACTGCTCCGCCTCGTCGGCGGAGCCGCCCACGCCGCCGCCGAACTCGCCGGAGACCTGCGCGTCCATCCGGACACCATGCGCGAAAACCTCGACCTCACCGACGGGTTGATCGTCTCCGAACGGCTCTCCGCCGCACTCGCCCCGCTGCTGGGACGGGCGCCTGCCAGGCGACTCCTCACGGAACTCGCCCGACGCACCCGCACCGAGGGACGCTCACTCACCGAACTCCTCGCTGAAGAAGAGGAGTTGAAGGGCGTCGATCTCAGTGATCTCACCGACCCCACCCGCTGCACCGGCTCCGCCGGAGCCCTGACCGACCGCGCCCTGGAGCGACGTTGACCACACAGCCGTACGAAGGACTGCTCCACCACCGTGCCGAAGGGCCCGCCACCGGACCGGTCCTCGTCCTCGGCCCCTCGCTCGGCACGTCCACCGCTCTGTGGGACGCGGTCGCGCCGGAACTCTCCGCGACCCACCGGGTGGTGCGCTGGGATCTCCCCGGTCACGGCGGTTCCCCGGCCTCCCTCATCGGACCGGGAGCGACGGTCGCCGACCTGGCGGGGCTCGTCCTGGCCCTCGCCGACGCCCTGGGCGTCGACCGTTTCTCGTACGCGGGCGTGTCTCTCGGCGGGGCCGTCGGACTCCACCTCGCCGTTCACCACCCCGAGCGGGTGGACCGGCTGGCCGTGCTCTGCTCCTCCGCGCACTTCGGCGGATCGGCGATGTGGCGGGAGCGGGCGGCCACGGTACGCCGTGAAGGACTCGCCGCACTGGCGGAGACCGCCCCATCCCGTTGGTTCACGCCCGGTCACACCGTCCCCGGCCTGATCGACGACCACCGCAAGGCCGATCCGGAGGCGTACGCCGCCTGCTGTGACGCGCTCGCGGCCTTCGATCTCCGCGAACGGCTGCCGTCCATCACCGCGCCGACCCTCCTCGTCGCAGGTCGGGAGGACCCCGCGACCCCGCCCGCCCATCTCAGGGAGATCGCCGACGCCGTGCCCGGTGCCGCGCTCACCGAGATCCCCGGCGCCTCCCATCTGGCGCCCGCCGAGCGGCCCGAGGCCGTCCTCACGGCGCTGACCGCCCACTTCACGCGCTGCGCCCGGCGCGGCATGGAGGTGCGCCGCGAGGTCCTCGGCGACGCGCACGTGGACCGCGCGCAGGCGCGCCAGTCCGGCTTCACGGCCCGCTATCAGGACTTCATCTCCCGCTATGCCTGGGGGGAGATCTGGACCGACACCACGCTCTCGCGTCGCGAGCGCAGCCTGATCACGCTGACCGCCCTGGTCGCGCACGGTCACCTCGACGAGCTCGCCATGCACGTCCGAGCGGCGCGCCGCAACGGCCTGACGGAGGACGAGATCGGCGCGGCGCTGCTCCAGACCGCCGTCTACTGCGGCGTCCCGGCCGCCAACGCGGCCTTCGCCGTGGCCCAGCGCGTCCTGGAGGAGGACACGCCGGACCGCTGACCCCACCCGCGCGCCGGGCGCCCCCCCCGTGTCCCGGCGCGGTGAGCCACGAGCCCGACGCGCGGGGCTCACGCCCCGGCCGCCGCGGTCGGAGGCTCGGGGCCCGGGCTCAGCCCCAGCCGCCCGGTCGGAGGCTCGGGGCCCGGGCTCACGCCCCCGGCGCGCCGCGGCCCCAGCCCGGCGCGCCGGGCCCACGGCTCGGTTCGCCACAGTCGTGGCGCGGGCTCACGCCCCCCAGCTGCCGCGCCGGTGCGCGGTTCAGCGCGTGAGGCGGTGGTCCGCCGCCTTACGCGCTTCCTCACGCCAACTCTGTGAGATCCGGCGGGCCTCGTCGGCCGAGTCGACGCCCAGGGCCCCGGCGACGGCCTCCCAGGATTGCCCGGAGGCCAGCAGTGCCTCGACGGCCGCGCCGACGCTCAGGTCGGCGCCGCGCCGGGCGTGGTCCAGGGCCCTCAGCGTGCCCAGGAGGTCGTCGGCGGTGGCCGAGTCGCGGAGCGCGCGAGCGGCGGCCTCGCGTCCCTGGACCGCGGTGACCCACCAGTCCGCGGCGGTGTGCGAGGGGTGCGGTCCCTGCGTTTCCCGAGGTTCCTGTGTTCCTTGCGTTCCCTGCGTCATGAGACGCCCTTCCGCTAGGTGCTCAGTGCACTGAGCACAGCTGGGTGTTGTTACGGCCGGATGTATTGACACCGCCCCGAGCGCGGGGGAGCATCGCCACCAGGTTAATTAACTATCTAGTGCGTTAACTGCACGTGTCAGGGTGTGCGCCCCGCTCGCCACCCCGCTCCGGCGCTCTCCTCGTGACGACGCCGACCCCCGTAGCCTCTCGCAGTCCGCCCCAGCCCCTGGGTAGGCTGCACACCCCCGAGGAGTTCACGTGTCCGCTGACCCGCAGGCCGACCGGGCGCCCGCCGCCCCGCCCCAGGGCAAGCCCCGCAAGGCCGCGTTCGCCGCCTGGATCGGCAGCGCGCTGGAGTACTACGACTTCTTCATCTACGGCAGCGCCGCCGCCCTGGTCTTCCCGAAGGTCTTCTTCGACCCCGACGACCCGGCCACCGCCACCCTGATCTCCCTGGCGACCTTCGGCGTGGCGTACGCCGCCCGACCCGTCGGGGCGCTCGTGCTCGGCCATGTCGGCGACCGGCTCGGCCGACGGACGATCATGGTGTGGACCCTCGTCCTGATGGGCCTGTCCACCTTCCTCATCGGCTGTCTGCCGACGTACGCCCAGGCCGGCACCCTCGCCCCGGCGCTCCTCGTCCTGATGCGGATCCTCCAGGGACTGTCCGCGGCCGGCGAGCAGGCCAGCGCGAACGCGATGACCCTGGAGCACGCCCCCGAGCACCGGCGCGGCTACTACACCAGCTTCACCCTGAACGGCACCCAGGCCGGTCAGATCCTCGCCACCCTCGTCTTCATCCCGATCGCCGCCCTGCCGGACGAGCAGCTGTACACGTGGGGCTGGCGCATCCCGTTCCTGCTCAGCGTCGTCGTCGCGGTCGTCGGCTACGTCATCCGCCGCACGCTGGAGGAGACCCCCGTCTTCCAGCAGGCGACCGCCGAGCGGGCCGTGGCCAGGATGCCGCTCGCGGAACTGTTCAAGAACCACTGGGCCGATGTGCTGCGCGTCGTCGCGGCCGCCCTCATCGCCACCGTGAGCACCATCTTCTCCGTATGGGCCCTGGCCTACGCCACCAGCGACGCGGTCGGCCTCGACAAGACCGGCATGCTCTGGGTCAACGGCTGCGCCAACGCGGTCGCGCTGCTCGCCATCCCGCTCTGGGCCCGGCTCTCGGACCGCGTCGGCCGCCGGCCCGTCTTCCTGATCGGCGCGCTCGGCAGCGGTGTCATGGTCTTCGTCTATCTCTGGGCGATCTCCACGGGCAGCTATCCGCTGGTCTTCGCCACCGGACTGCTCTTCTTCGGCGTCGTCTACAGCGCGGCCAACGGCATCTGGCCCTCCTTCTACGGCGAGATGTTCCCCGCCCGCGTCCGGCTGTCCGGCATGGCGGTCGGCACCCAGATCGGCTTCGCGGTCGCCGGATTCGCCGTCACCTTCGCCGCGAAGATCGCCGGCCCGGACGGGGACGACTGGACCGGTGTCGCCGTCTTCACCGCCGTCTTCTGCGTCATCTGCGCGATCGCCGTGGCCACCGGCCGTGAGACGCACCGCGTCCCCACGGCCGACCTCGGCCTCCCCGCGCGGCCCGAACCCGCCCCGACGCCGGCGCGCGAGTCCGCCGCGCTCTGAAGCAGCCGGCCCGTACCCGTCCGCGACCCCCACGCACGGCCCCCAAGGGCCCCACCCGGCCGCCTCTTCCGTGAACCGACCAGTTCGTACGAAAGGCACTCCCATGGAGACCTCCGTCCTCGTCCTCAACGGACCGAACCTCAACCTGCTGGGCCTGCGCGAGCCCGCGATCTACGGCACGGACACCCTCGACACGATCGAGCGCCTCTGCCACGACACCGGCGAAAGCCTCGGCCTGCGGGTCGACTTCCGCCAGAGCAACCACGAAGGCGTCCTCATCGACGCCGTACAGGAAGCCCGCACCACCCACCACGGCATCGTGATCAACCCCGCCGGCTACAGCCACACCTCCGTCGCCCTGCGCGACGCGCTCGCCGCCGTCGGACTCCCGGTCGTCGAGGTGCACCTGTCGAACATCCACCGCCGGGAGTCGTTCCGACACCACTCGTACGTCTCCGGCGTCGCCGACACCGTCATCTGCGGGGCCGGGTCCCACGGCTACGCCCTGGCCCTGACGCACCTCGCCCGGCTGGCGCGCCCCGCCGGCCGGACCTCCCAGGAGAGCCCGCGATGACCTCGTACCTCACCGGCCTGATCGGCTCCGGCATCGGCCCCTCCCTCAGCCCGGCCCTCCACGAGGCCGAGGCGGACCGGCACGGCGTACGGCTCGTCTACCGCACCCTCGACCTCGACACGCTCGGCGTCGAGCCCGAGGCCGTCGGCGATCTCGTACGTGCCGCCCGGCTCCTCGGCTTCGACGGCCTGAACATCACGCACCCCTGCAAGCAGCTCGTCATCGAGCACCTCGACGAACTGTCCCCCGAGGCCGCCGAACTCGGCGCCGTGAACACCGTCGTCTTCCACGGCGGGCGCGCCGTCGGCCACAACACCGACGTCACCGGCTTCGCCAAGGCATTCGCCCGCGGCCTGCCCGACGCCCCCACCGGCGACATCGTCCAGCTCGGCGCGGGCGGGGCCGGCGCCGCCGTGGCGCACGCCCTGCTGACCCTCGGCGCCGACCGGCTCACCCTCCTGGACACCGACCCCGCCCGCGCCGCGGCCCTCGCCGCCGCCCTCGACACCCGCTTCGGCCCCGGCCGGGCCGTGTCCGCGCCGCCGGCCGAAGCGGCGGACCGGCTCGCCCGCGCCGACGGACTCGTCCATGCCACCCCCACCGGCATGGCCGCCCACCCCGGCCTTCCCGTACCGGCCGACGTGCTCCGCCCCGGCCTGTGGGTGGCCGAGGTCGTCTACCGCCCCCTGGAGACCGCACTGCTCCGCGCGGCCCGCGCCGCCGGATGCCGCACCCTCGACGGCGGCGGCATGGCCGTCTTCCAGGCCGCCGACGCCTTCCGGCTCTTCACCGGACTGCGGCCGCACACCGAGCGGATGCTCGCCCACCTCGCCGATCTCGCCGCCACCCCGGCCTGAACGGAGCACCCCACCATGAACCCCCCGAGCCTCACCATGAACCCCCTGAGCCCCTCCGTGAACCCGCTGCGCACCTCCATCGCCACCGTCTCGCTCAGTGGCCCCCTCTCCGAGAAGCTGACCGCCGTCGCCGCCGCGGGATTCGACGGAGTGGAGATCTTCGAGAACGACCTGCTGACCGCTCCGCTCAGCCCCGAGGAGGTACGGCTGCGCTGCGCCGACCTCGGCCTGCGCATCGAGCTCTACCAGCCCTTCCGCGACTTCGAGGCCGTGCCCGCCGACCGGCTCGACCGGAACCTCCGGCGCGCCGAGCGGAAGTTCGACGTCATGGAACGCCTCGGCGCGGATCTGCTTCTCGTCTGTTCCAGCGTCGCTCCCGAGGCGCTCGACGACGACGCGCTCGCCGCCGAGCACCTGCGCCTCCTCGCCGAGCGGGCCGAGGAGCACGGCATCCGGATCGCCTACGAAGCCCTGGCCTGGGGGCGGCACATCAGTACGTACGACCATGCCTGGCGGGTGGTCGAGATGGCCGACCACCCGGCGCTCGGGACCTGCCTCGACAGCTTCCACATCCTCTCCCGGGGCTCCGACCCCGCGGGCATCGCGGAGATCCCCGGCGAGAAGATCTTCTTCCTGCAGCTCGCGGACGCGCCCCTGATGGCGATGGACGTCCTGCGGTGGAGCCGCCACCACCGGTGCTTCCCCGGCCAGGGCGGCTTCGACGTCGCCGGACTGGTGAGCACGGCCCTGCGCGCCGGATACCGAGGCCCGCTCTCCCTGGAAGTGTTCAACGACGTCTTCCGCCAGGCCGGAGCGGCCACCACCGCCGTCGACGCGCTGCGCTCCCTGCTGCTCCTCGGGGAGTCCGCCGGGCTGACCTCGCCGCCCGCGCCCTCCGTACCGACCGGCTTCGCCTTCGCCGAACTGGCCACCACCGACTCCGAACCGCTGCGCGGCATGCTCGGCGCGCTCGGCTTCAGCCGCACGGGCCGGCACACCTCGAAGCCGGTCGAGCTCTGGGAGCAGGGCGAGGCCCGGATCCTGCTCAACACGGGCTCCGCCGACCGCCGGAGCGGCCCGGCCTTGGCCGCCGTCGGCGTGGAGACCCCGGACCCCGGCCGGGCCGTACGGCGCGCCGAGGCCATGCTGGCCCCGGTCGTCCCCCGCCGTCGCGCGGCGCGGGACGCCCCGCTGGACGCGGTCGCGGCCCCCGACGCCACGGAGCTCTTCTTCTGCCGCACCGACGCGCCCGACCAGCCCAGCTGGACCCGCGACTTCGCGGCCGTGCCCGGTGATGTCGTACCGGCTGACGCCGTACCCGGTGGCGTACGACGGATCGACCACATCGCGCTGACCCAGCCCTGGCACCAGTACGACGAGGCGGCGCTGTTCTACACCTGCCTGCTCGGTCTGGCGGCCGACGACAGCCTCGACCTCGCCGACCCCTACGGGCTGCGCCGCAGCCGGGCCGTGGCCACCCAGGACGGCGGGGTCCGCGTCGTCCTCAACATCGCCCCGGCGCCCGGCCCCGACGACCACCGTCTCCAGCACATCGCACTCGCCACCGACGACCTCCTCACCACCGCCCGCCGGGCCCGCGACCGCGGAGCGGCCCTGCTGCCCATCCCCGCCAACTACTACGACGATCTCTACGCCCGCCACGCCCTGGATGCGGAGACCCTCGCCGCCTACACGGAACTCGGCATCCTCCACGACCGCGACGAGAAGGGGGAGTTCCTGCACTGCTACACCGCCACCGTCGGACGGGTCTTCTTCGAACTCGTGCAGCGCGTCGACGGCTACCAGGGCTACGGCGCCCGGAACGCGCCGGTGCGGCTGGCGGCCCAGCACGCCCACCAGCACACCGGCTGACGCCCCGGGCGCCGTCGGCCCCCACGGCTAGACTGACCGGCGCCGGACAGTCCGCCCCGAGGAGCCGCATGGCCGCCGCCGTCCCCCCGTCCACCCAGCCCGCCAAGCGCACCCGGGACGCGGCCCGGACGCGGGCGGAGATCCTCGACGTGGCCACGGAGGAATTCGCCCGCCTCGGCTTCGCCGGCGCCCGGGTGGACGAGATCGCCGCCCGGATGCGGACGACGAAGCGGATGATCTACTACTACTTCGGCAGCAAGGAACAGCTCTTCACCGCCGTCCTCGAACGGGCCTACACGGTCATCCGCAGCGAGGAGCAGAAACTGGACGTCGAGCACCTCGACCCCGTCTCCGCGATCCGCCGGCTGGCCGAGCTCACCTTCGACCACCACGAGGCCCACCCGGACTTCATCCGGCTGGTGAGCATCGAGAACATCCACGAGGCGGAACATATCGCCGCCTCACCGATCCTGAGCTCCCTCAGCTCGCCCGCGATCGACGTCATCGGCCGCATCCTGGAGGCCGGGCGCGCCCAGGGCGTCTTCACCGCCGAGGTGGACGCCGTCGACCTGCACGCCATGATCAGCTCGTTCTGCTTCTTCCGCATCTCCAACCGTCACACCTTCCGCACCCTCTTCGGCCGCGACCTGACCGAGGCGCATCACCGCGCCCACTACCGCACGATGCTGGGCGACATGGTCATCGCCTATCTGACGTCGGCGCGCTGACCTCTGCGGGCCGATCGCGGCGGCTTACCGTACGCGGGACGAACACCATGCCGAGGAGAGGCACCAGACCGAGGACGAGCCAGGGCACCGGCCCTTCCCGCTCCAGAAGCGCCCCGGCCGGGGCCGCGCCCAGCAGGACGATCAGACCGGAGAGGGACGAGAGCGCGCCCGTGAACAGTCCGAGCCGCTCGGGATCGACCAGTTCGGGTACGCACGCGCGGGCCGCCGGGACGACGAGCATCTGACCGAGGGTGAGGAGCACGGTGAAGGCGACGGCCGGCCACAGGCCCCCGAGCGTGAGCAGCGCGCCGGTCGCCGCGAACGCGACACCGATCAGCGCCAGTCCGCAGCGGACCATGCCCGGCCAGGTCATCCGCGCCGCCGCCCGGCGTTCCAGCGGCAGCTGGCCGACGACGACCAGCACGGAGGAGAGGGCGAACAGCCAGCCGAGCGCCCGCTGCGAGCCGGTGGCCCGGTCCAGCTCGGCCGGCAGCGCGAGATAGAGCTGGTTGTACGAGAGGAGATAGGCCGAGTACGCGAGGGCGAGGCCCAGGAAGCGGCGGTTGCGCAGCAGGGGCCGCCACTCGGTCGCGACCCGCCGCCCTTCCGGCCGCGCGCGCGGCATGAGGCGCCAGTGACCGGCCAGGACGACGGTGAACACCACGGCCCCGGCCAGACAGGCGGCCCTGAAGTGCCCGCCCGATCCGCCGCCCTCGCCCGTACCCGTTCCGTACAGCAGCAGCGCGCCGACGACCGGTCCGACGAGGGCGCCCGCCTGCCCGCCGGTGGAGAAGAGAGCGAGC
The DNA here is from genome assembly GCF_040611675.1 of Streptomyces sp. NPDC006551. Taxonomy (NCBI): domain Bacteria; kingdom Bacillati; phylum Actinomycetota; class Actinomycetes; order Kitasatosporales; family Streptomycetaceae; genus Streptomyces; species Streptomyces sp. NPDC006551. The sequence goes on along the minus strand of NZ_JBEXOT010000024.1, from coordinate 3,864 downwards.
GTCCGGGTGCGGGCCGGGCCGCCACCGCTCTCGACGCGGACGGCCTCGCGCGCGACCTCCGTCTCGACCGCCGGGGAGAAGAGGGCGGCGGCGAACCCGACCAGGACCACGGCACCGGCGACCGCCCAGGTGGAGGCGGCGAACGCGAGCCAGACGAAGCCCGCGACGCGCAGCGCGCAGCCGGTGAGGACGACGGGCCGGGCGCCGTACCGGTCGGTCAGCGCGCCGCCGACGACGAACATGCCCTGCTGGCTGAAGGTCCGCAGGCCCAGGATCAGCCCGACGAGCCAGCCGCCGAGGCCCAGCGCGCCGCCCAGATGGTCGGCGAGGTAGGGCAGGACGGCGAAGAAGCCGACGTTGAAAGCGAACTGACTGATGATCAGGAGGCGGGTGAGGGAGGTCACGCGACGAGCTTTCCGTTCCGCATGGTGAGGACGCGGTCGCTCATGTGCCGCACGGCCGCCATGTCGTGGGAGATGAAGAGACAGCCGAGGCCGAGCCGGTCCTGGAGGTCGAGGAGGAGATTGAGGACCCCGGCCCGCAGGGACGGGTCGAGCGCCGAGACGGGCTCGTCGAGGACGAGGAGGTCGGGGTCGCTCGCCAGGGCGCGGGCGATTCCCGCCCGCTGGCACTGCCCGCCGGACAGCTCGTGCGGCAGCCGCTCGCCGTGGGAACCGTCGAGGCCGACGCTGTCCAGGAGCTCGGCGACCCGGCCGGGTCCCGCCGTCCGCGACCAGCGCCCCTGGACGCGCAGCGGCTCGGCGATCTGCTCGCGGATCCGCCGCCGTGGGCTGAGGGAGCCGTACGGGTCCTGGAAGACGGGCTGGAGGCGCGGCCGGACGGCACGCAGCTCCCGGCCGCCCATCCCGGTCAGCTCCAGGCCGTCGAAGAGGACCGAGCCGCTGTGCGGGCGCCGCAACTGCAGCACGGCGGCGGCGGTGGACGACTTCCCGCAGCCGGACGGGCCGACGAGCCCGACCGTCTCACCGGCGCCCACCTGGAACGAGACACCGTCGACGACGGTGACCGATCCGTACCGTACGACCAGGTCACGGACGTCGAGCAGCGGGTTCATACGGTCTCCGGGACGGCGAGATGGCAGGCGACCTCGCGCCCGTCGACAGGGCGGGGCTCGGGTGCCTGGGTGTGGCAGCGGTCGACGGCCCGCGAGCAGCGGGGGGCGAAGGCGCAGCCCGCCGTCAGCTCGCCCGGTGCCGGGGGCCGGCCGGGCAGGGCGGGCAACCGGGTCCTGGGCTTCCCGTCGACGGCCGGCAGAGAGGCGAGCAGACCGGCGGTGTACGGCGCCAGAGGCCGGGTCAGCACCCGCTCCGCCGGCCCGTACTCGGCCAGGCGACCGGCGTAGACGACCGCCATCCGGTCGGCGTGGGCCCGTACGACCCCGATGTCGTGGGTGACCAGGACGAGGGAGGCACCCGTGGCCGAGCACCGCTCGCGGAGGAGTCCGAGAACCCTCTCCTGGGTCTCGGGGTCCAGGGCGGTGGTGGGCTCGTCGGCGACGACGAGGTCGGGTTCGTTCACCAACGCCATCGCGAGCACCGCGCGTTGCCGCATACCGCCGGAGAACTCGTGCGGATGGCAACGGGACTTGGCGGTGGGGATGCCGACCGCCTCCAGGGCGGCCTCGGCCCGCCGCCGCGCCTCCCTCCGGGAAAGACCCTGGACCGACCGCAGGGCGAGCGACAGCTGCTCGCCCACGGGATGGACGGGGGAGAGCGCCGACAGCGAGTCCTGGGGTACGAGCGCGATACGGCGGCCCCAGTCGGCGGGCGTGACCGGCGCGCCGTTCAGGAGCACGACGCCATCGACCGACGCCCCGCGCGGGACCATGCCGAGCAGGGCGCGGGCGGTCAGGGACTTCCCGGCCCCCGACTCGCCCACCAGGGCCAGGACCTCACCGGGGAGCACCTCGAAGGAGACGCCCCGCACCACGTCCACGCCGTCGAATCCGACGCGCAGCCCGCGCACCGAGAGCACAGGGTCAGACCGCACCGCGGGCCGCCTTTCCTCGTACGGACAGGGATCGGGAGTGGGGCCGCGGCCGGGCCGCGGCGAGGGTGACGGCGAGCGCGGCGAGCAGCGCCAGCGCGATCGCGGGCGCCAGGGCCGCCACCGGCGCCCGCTCGACGTAATCGGCGGACTCGTCGAGCAGCAGACCCCACTCGGGGGACGGCGGCTGCGCGCCGAGCCCGAGGAAGCCGAGCGAGGCCAGGGCCAGCGCGATGCCGGGCAGGCGCAGCACGGCGTGCCGGCCGACCGGGCCGGCCACGGACGGCAGGACGTGACGGCTCACGATCCACAGCGGGCTCGCGCCCATCGCCCGCTGCGCCGCCAGAAACGCGGAGGCGCGCACCTCCTGGGTGAGGGCCGCCGCATGGGCCGCGAGCGGAGGCCAGGAGACCACGGTGACGGCGAGCGCCGCCGCGCCCGTGCCGGGTCCCGTCGCGGCGGCCACCAGGATGCCGGCGACGACCGGGGGCACGGCGTTGGCGATGTCGGCGAGGCCGGAGGCGAGCCGTGGCAGGAAGCCGAGTCCGAGGGCGAGCAGATACCCGAGCAGACCGACGCCGGCCGCCGTGCCGATCGTCGACGCCGCACCGTGTCCGAGCCGGGCGAGGACGTCGCGGCCGAGCGCGTCGGTGCCCAGCGGGTGCCCGGGGGAGGGGGCGGCGAGACGGGCCGCGGTGTCGATCGCGTACGGCTCACGGAGCAGCCCCCAGCCGATCACGGCGAGCAGGACCGCGCCGAGGACGACCGGGACGACGGTGGGGACCCGGACCGGGCGGACGGCGGGCAGTGTGAGGCCCGCGTCGCGCAGGGCGGGCCCCAGCAGCCTGCGGCGTACGGCGGCGGCCAGCGCGCCCACGAGCAGTCCGAGCGCCAGCAGCGCCAGCACCGATCCCTGGAGGAGCGGCAGATCCTGCGACTTGGCCGCACCCAGGGCCGTACGGCCGAGGCCGGGAACCGCGAAGACGGTCTCCACGGCGACCGCGCCGCCGGTCAGGCCGACCGCCACCATGCCGAACTGCGGCACCAGCGGCGGCAGTGCGCGCCGCAGCGCCGCCGCGGCGATCCGCGCCCTGCCGACGCCCGCACCACGCCACAGCTCCACCCAGCGCTCGTCGAGGACGGCGGGCAGGGCGTCGGCGACCAGCCGGCCGAGCAGCGCGCCCGCCGGCACGCCGAGGGCGAGGGCCGGGAGCACCAGATGTGCCGGACCGGCCCAGCCGGAGGTCGGGAACCAGCCGAGCCAGACTCCCGCCACGATCAACAGGCCGAGAGAGAGGAGGAATTCGGGGACGGCGGCGAGCGCCGCGGCCCACGCCCCCGTGGTGGCCCGCCCCCGCACGAGTACCGGCACGGCCGCCGCGGAACCCAGCAGCAGCGCCACGGCGAGCGCCGCGCCCATCAGGGTCAGGGACACCTGGAGCCCGGCGGCGACCGAGGGGAGAACGTCCGTGCCGGACACCCAGGAGATCCCGAGGTCCCCCCGGAGGAGGCCGCCCGCCCAGCCGCCGAGGAGTCCGAGCGGACCCGCGTCCAGTCCGAGGTCCGCGCGGATCGCGGCCAGCGCCTCGGGTGTCGGCTCCTGTTCGGCGGAGCGCGCCCGCAGCAGGCTCAGCGCGGGATCCTTGCCCGACAGCCACGGCAGCAGGCCGGTCACGGTCAGGACCGCGACCAGGCCGGCCGTCCTGGCCAGTGCCGTCCTCACTCGACCGAGGTGTCGAGCGTGACGAGGGCGCGCTCCCGGGGGTCGTGGGGGGGGGGGCGGGCCCGCGCCGCGGCGCGCCGGCGGGCCCGCGCGGGCGGCCGGGGGGGGGCGGGGGGGGTGGGGTCTTAGCAGGT
>NZ_JBEXOT010000023.1:0-103952 GCF_040611675.1 Streptomyces sp. NPDC006551 | reverse complement strand
CGTGGACAACGGCAACATGTACGTCCGCCACGGCAAGCCCGGCGCGGTCGCCGGCAGCGTCGACCTGGAGTCGATCAAGCTGGCCGCCAACTCGGTCAACGGCGACGTTCAGTTCGGCACCAACTGGACCGGCACCAACATCACGGCCGCGATCGGTATCCCCGACGTCAACAAGGACGGCGTGCCCGACATCTGGGCTCGTGATGGCGCCACCGGCAACATGAAGCTGTACTACCCGTCCACCACCAACACCAACGCACCGGTCAGGACGGTCCTGGCCGTCGACTGGAAGACCGTCAAGGCGTTCGGCTGATCCCAGCCGCCCGCTGAACACACCGAGCCCCGGTCACCTGCCACGCAGCAGACGGCCGGGGCTCGGTCGTTCGGCGGCTCAGGCCACCTCGCCCGCGATGGGCTCCGCCTCCGGTGTGCGCTTCAGCGAGGACATCACCAGCGTGATCACGCTGCCGACGACGGCCCAGGCCGAGAGGACCAGGAGCGAGCCGGTGACGTCGTTGCCCTTGAAGTACGCGATCGAGCGCGCCGCCCAGGTGCCCGCGCCCGGGGGCAGGGCGGGGCCGATCGCGTTCCAGAACGGGGGCAGCATCGGAAGCGGGAAGGCGCCGCCCGCGCTCGGGTTGCCCGCGATCACGATCAGCAGGATCGCCAGGCCGATGCCGACGATGCCGAAGAGACACTGCAGAGCCAGGGTGGCCGCGCCGACGGCGAAGACGACCAGGGCGCCCAGGCCCCACAGGGCCGCGACGCTGCCCGGCAGGGCTCCCAGGATCGGGCCGACGATGACCGCGCCGCCGAGGCCGCCCAGGATCGAGTAGAGGGCGAGCACGCCGAGCCGGATGATCGCGCGTTCGCGGTTCGCGGGCCGGGAGCCCGCGCTGATGGCGAGGATCGCGGCGCAGATGTAGCCGCCGACGCACCAGCCGACGACCAGGTAGAACGCCGAGAGGCCGTCGAAGTCCTGCCTGGAGGCGGGGGCGATGTCGACGGTTCGGAGCGTGCGCCGGTTGGCGCTCTCGACCTCGGTGAAGAGCGTGTTCAGGGCGGAGGACAGCACCGTGCCGCCGCCGGAGGCGACGAGCAGGGTGTCGGTGGTCCCGGCCGGGTTCACCACCAGGGCGCCGTCGATGTCCCGGTTCATGATCTGCTTCCGGGCCTCGGCCTCGTCCGCGACCGTCCGGGGGGCGAGCGGTTCGCCGGGAAGCTTCTCCAGCCGCCCCATGAGCTGGGCGGAGACCTGCTGCGGCGCGACCACGCCGAAGGGCACGTCCTTCGGTTTCGGGCTGTGCAGCGCCCCGACGTACGAGGCGATGAAAAGCAGCTGGAGGACGAACACGCCGAGGACGAGCAGGGCGGCTCGCGGGGTGACGGCGCTCTTCAGTTCAGCGGCGAGACTCATGCCCCCACGCTCCGGGGCGGGGGGTGTTCGCGCAGGTGGGCTGGGGCCGAATGGATGAGAGACGAGCGGAGCTCTCGCCGTATCGTACGCGCGTTCGAAATGGTCTATGGTGAAAGAGAGGGGGTGGGAACGTACGTACGAATTCGATGCGGGAGGTGCGCATGCCGGGGTTCACGCATCTGCACACCGCGTCGGGCTTCTCCCTGCGCTACGGCGCCTCGCATCCCGAGCGGCTAGCCGAGCGGGCCGCCGAGCGCGGCATGGACGCCCTCGCCCTCACCGACCGGGACACCGTCGCGGGCGTGGTCCGCTTCGCGAAGGCCTGCGCGGCGGCGGGGGTGCGCCCCCTGTTCGGTGCGGACCTCGCGCTCGCCGGTCCCGCCCCGGCGGGCCGGGACGGGACCGGCTTCGGGCCGTCCGTGCCCGGCCCGGCCGGTACCGGTGCGGGTGCCGGTCCGCGCGGTGCCGGTGCCGGTTCGGGTGGAGCCGGAGGTGGCCTCGGTCGCCCGCGCGGCCACGGCCCGAACGGGACCTCCGCGCGCCGCGTGCCCGTGCGCGGTGGCGCCTTCGTGGACGAGTCCGCGCCCCGCGCCGTCTTCCTCGCCCGCTCCCGCGAGGGCTGGGCCGCGCTCTGCCGGATGATCACCGCCGCCCACGCGGAGGGCGAGCGCCCCCTGCTGCCCTGGGACGCCAACCACGGCGACGGCCTGACCGTGCTCCTCGGCCCCGCCTCCGACGTCGGCCGCGCCCTCGCCGCCGGCCGCCCCGACCGGGCCGCCCGGCTGCTCGCCCCCTGGCGCGAGCGGTACGGCGACGCGCTGCGCCTGGAAGCCGTCCACCACGGCCGGTCCGGCACGGGCCCCGGCTCGCTGCGGCTCGCCGCCCGTACCGTCGGCTTCGCCGCCGAGCAGGGCGTCCGCCCGGTCCTCACCAACGACATCCGCTACGCCGACCCCGGCCAAGGGCCCGTCGCCGACGTCCTCGACTCCGCCCGCCGCCTCGTTCCCGTCGACCCCCGCAAGGAGCTCGACAGCGGCGAGGCCTGGCTCAAGGGCGCGGACGACATGGCGGCCGCCGCCGAACGGATCGTCGAGGCGGCGGGCTTCCGCCGGGACACCGCCCACCGGCTGCTCGAACAGACCCGGGCGGTCGCCGCCGACTGCCTGCTCGACCCGGAGGACGACCTCGGCATCGGCTCCGCCCACTTCCCCGAGCCGCACCTCGTCGGCGCCGCGCACCGCACCGCCCAGCGTGTACTCGCCTCCCGGGCCGCCGCCGGCATGGTGCTGCGCGGTTACGACAAGCGCCGTGCCTACTGGGACCGGATGCACCGCGAGCTGGACATCATCGACCACCACGGCTTCGCCACCTACTTCCTGACGGTCGCTCAGGTGATGGACGACGTCAAGGAGATGGGGATCCGGGTCGCCGCCCGGGGCTCCGGCGCCGGCTCCCTCGTCAACCACCTCCTCGGCATCGCCCACGCCGACCCGGTCGAGCACGGGCTGCTGATGGAGCGCTTCCTGTCCAAGAACCGCACCGCCCTGCCCGACATCGACATCGACGTCGAGTCCGCCCGCCGCCTGGAGGTCTACCGCGCGATCATCGACCGCTTCGGCACCGAGCGGGTCGCCACCGTCGCCATGCCCGAGACCTACCGGGTGCGCCACGCGATACGGGACGTGGGCGCGGCCCTGTCCATGGACCCCGCCGAGATCGACCGGATCGCCAAGGCGTTCCCGCACATCCGGGCCCGGGACGCGCTCGCCGCCCTCGACGAACTGCCCGAGCTGCGCGAACTCGCGGGGGAGAGGCAGAAGTACGGCAGACTCTGGGAGCTGGTCGAGGCCCTCGACAAGCTCCCGCGCGGAACCGCCATGCACCCGTGCGGGGTGCTGCTCTCGGACGCCTCGCTGCTCACCCGTACCCCCGTCGTGCCCACCAGCGGCGAGGGATTCCCCATGTCCCAGTTCGACAAGGAGGACGTGGAGGACCTCGGGCTGCTCAAGCTCGACGTCCTCGGGGTGCGGATGCAGTCCGCCATGGCCCATGCCGTCGCCGAGATCGAGCGGGCGACGGGCGAGCGGGTGGACCTCGACGACCCGGAGCAGGTCGAACCGGGCGACCCGAAGACGTACCGGCTCATCCAGTCCACCGAGACCCTCGGATGCTTCCAGATCGAGTCGCCCGGCCAGCGCGACCTGGTCGGCCGGCTCCAGCCCGCCACCTTCCACGATCTCGTCGTCGACATCTCGCTCTTCCGGCCCGGACCGGTCGCCGCCGACATGGTGCGGCCGTTCATCGAGGCCCGCCACGGCCGGGCCCCCGCCCGCTACCCGCACCCGGACCTGGAGGGCGCGCTGAAGGAGACGTACGGCGTCGTCGTCTTCCACGAACAGATCATCGAGATCGTGCGGATCATGACAGGCTGCGGCCGGGGCGAGGCCGACCAGGCGCGGCGCGGACTGTCGCACCCCGAGTCGGAGGCCCGGATCAAGGTCTGGTTCGCCCAGCGTGCGGCGGCGCGGGGGTACGACGACGAGACGATCGCCCGCACCTGGGAGATCGTGGAGGCGTTCGGCTCGTACGGCTTCTGCAAGGCGCACGCGGTGGCCTTCGCCGTCCCCACGTACCAGTCGGCCTGGCTCAAGGCGCACCACCCGGCGGCCTTCTACGCCGGGCTGCTCACCCACGACCCGGGGATGTACCCGAAGCGGCTGCTGCTCGCGGACGCGCGGCGGCGTGGGGTGCCGGTGCTGCCGCTGGACGTGAACCGGTCGGCGGCCGCCCATCGCATCGAACTGGTGTCCGATCCGCCGGAGGTGTGGGGCCTCCGGCTCGCCCTCGCCGACGTCCACGGCATCAGCGAGGCGGAGAGCGAGCGGATCGAGGCCGGACAGCCCTACGCCTCGCTGCTCGACTTCTGGGAGCGGGCCCGGCCGCGAAAGCCGGTGGCCGAACGGCTCGCGCAGGTCGGCGCGTTGGACGCCTTCGGCGCCAACCGGCGTGATCTGCTGCTGCACTTGACCGAACTGCACCGCACCCAGCGCGGAGCCGCCTCCTACGGCGGTCAACTCCCGCTCGCCCAGGGCCGCAAGACCGCCCCCATCGGTCTGCCCGACCTCGACGAGTCGGAGCGGCTCAGCGCCGAGCTGGGCGTTCTCGGCATGGACGCCTCCCGTCATCTCATGGGCGACCACCACGCCTTCCTGCGGGAACTCGGCGTGGTCTCCGCCAAACGGCTGCGCGACACCCCGCACGGGCAGACCGTTCTGGTCGCGGGCGCCAAGGCGGCCACTCAGACCCCGCCGATCCGCTCCGGCAGGCGGGTCATCTTCACCACGCTCGACGACGGCACGGGCCTGGTCGACCTCGCCTTCTTCGACGACTCCCACGAGACCTGCGCGCACACCGTCTTCCACTCCTGGCTGCTGCTCGTCCGGGGCGTGGTGCAGCGACGCGGCCCACGCAGCCTCAGCGTGGTCGGGTCCGCGGCCTGGAACCTCGCGGAACTGGTGGAGCTGCGGGCGACCGGAGGTCTGGAGGCGGTGGGGGAGCGGCTCGCCTCCCCGCCGGAGAGCACCGGTGAGAAGACCGACAGCGGTCGCCGGATCAGGATGTCGACGGGGTACGAGATGAACCCCTGGGCTGACCTCCAGCCGGCCGGCGAGGGCGCGGCGACCCCGTCGCGGAAGTTGTGGCACAGCAGTCCGGGGAGCGCGGGATGATCCTCTGTGTACGGTTCCGGCTGGAGCCGATGTACGAGGCGGTACTGCCGCGACTGGTGGAACTGCTCGGCGAGTTCACCCCGGTCGTCGAGGCCGCCCCGCCCGACACCCTGCTCGCCGACGTGCGCGGCGCGCTGCGCTACTTCGGCTGGACCCCGGCGGAACTGGCCTCGGTGGTACGGGTCAGGGCGCTCGCCCTGTACGGCGTCGACTGCGTCATCGGGGCCGGCCCCAACCCGATGCTGGCCCGGATGGCCGCCCGCGAGGCCCGCCCCGGAGCCACCCTCGTCGTCGAGGATCCGGAGGGCTTCCTGCGGGACCGCCCGGTCGCCGCGCTCGACGGGGTCGGCCGCGCCACCGCCCGTACCCTCTGCGCGTACGGACTCGACTCCATCGGCCGGGTCGCGGACGCGCCGCTCGCCGTGCTCCAGCGCCTGGTCGGCGCGAAGACGGGACGCGAACTGGGGGAGCGGGCGCGGGGCGTCGACCGTACCCCGGTCGTACCGAACGCGCTCTCCCGCTCGATGGCCGCGGAACGCTCCTTCACACACGACGAGTTGGACCCCTCGTCCCATCGCAGGGCGCTGCTCTCGCTCGCCGGGGAGCTGGGCGCCCGGATGCGGACGGAGGGCCAGGTGTGCCGCTCCCTGACGGTGACCGTGCGGTACGCGGACCGGTCCACCACCAGCCGTACCCGTACGCCGCGCGAGCCGACCGCGCACTCGGCGGCGCTCACCGCCCTCGCGTACGCGGTCCACGAGTCGTTCGGGCTGCAGCGGGCACGGGTGCGGGGGATCGCGCTGCGCGCGGAGGGGCTCTCGCCCGCCGAGGGGGCCGCGCACCAGCTGACCTTCGATCCGGCGGACGAGAAGGCCCGGCGGATCGAGGCGGTGGCGGACCGGGCGCGGGCGAAGTTCGGTCCGCGGGCGGTGCTGCCGGGTTCGCTGGCCCAGGGGCCCGGGCCGGGGGCGGGGCAGAAGCCGGGGCAGGGGCCGCTGGCCGCCTGAAGCCGTGCGGTTACTCCTTATTGACGAGAAGTCAGTTTTTGCCGACGCGTAACTTCCCAGTAAAGGCTACTCGTGCGTAGCTTGGCATGAGCAGAGCATCCCCACCTGTGGTCCGGACCACAGGGCTCGCTGTCGTCGTTCGTCCCAGATTTCCCTTGAGCCGCAAGGAGATCGCACGATGCTGCCCTGGAAACACGCGCTCAGAGCCGTGTCCGTCCTGCTGCTGACCGTCGCCGCCACCCTCGCCCCCACCGCCTCGGCCCAGGCCACCACGGCTGCCGCCGCCCCCAGCCGGGGCTGGAACGACTTCACCTGCAAGCCCTCGGCCGCGCATCCGCGCCCGGTCGTCCTCGTCCACGGCACCTTCGGCAACTCCGTCGACAACTGGCTGTTCCTCGCGCCGTACCTGGTCCACCGCGGGTACTGCGTCTTCTCGCTCGACTACGGCCGGCTGCCGAACGTGCCGTTCTTCCACGGTCTCGGCCCGATCGAGAAGTCGGCCGAACAGCTCGACGCGTACGTGGACAGGGTGCTCGCGGCCACCGGAGCCGCCGAGGCCGATCTCGTCGGCCACTCGCAGGGCGGCATGATGCCCCGCCACTACCTCAAGTTCCTCGGCGGGGCCGAGAAGGTCAACGCGCTCGTCGGGATCGCCCCCGACAACCACGGCACGACCCTGCTCGGCCTCACCGCGCTGCTGCCGTACTTCCCCGGCGCCGAGGACCTGGTCAGCGAGAAGACCCCCGGCCTCGCCGACCAGATCGCCGGCTCCCCGTTCCTCACCCGGCTCAACGAGGGCGGGGACACCGTGCCGGGCGTCACGTACACGGTCATCGCGACCAAGTACGACCAGGTCGTCACCCCGTACCGCTCGCAGTTCCTCGACGGCGAGCACGTCACCAACGTCCTCATCCAGGACAAGTGCGCGCTCGACCTCTCGGAGCACGTGGCGATCGGGACGGTGGACCGGGTCACGTTCCACGAGGTGGCCAACGCCCTCGACCCGGCCCACGCGACCCCGACGACCTGTGCGTCCGTGATCGGCTAGGCATACGGCAGGTACCAGCGGGATACAACTAGCGCCCGCGGCGGCCCGTCGGCAGCGACGAGCGACGGACCGTCGCGAAGAGCACCGCCGCGCCGACCGCCAGGACGGCGGCGCCGCCGACCGCGAGATACGGGGTCATGGCGTCGCCCCCGGTCGCGGCGAGGCCCTCGCCCGAGCCGTCGGCGGCCGAACCGGCGGGCGCCGGCTCGTTCGGAGCGGTCGGCTCGTTCGGTGTGGTCGGCGTGGTGGGCTCGGACGGGGCCGCCGCGGGCGGCGCCGAGGCCGGGGCGGCGGCGGTCTCCTTCGCGCCCGTCTCGGCCTTGTCGTCCCCGTGCCCGCCGTGCTCGACCGACGACTGGTCCTCGCCCTCCTCGATCTGCTCGTCCGTGGGAGCGGACGGCGCCGGAGCCGTACCGCCGTTGTCCCGGCCGAAGACGACGTCGGAGCAGGTGTAGAACGCCTCCGGGGAGTCGGAGCGCTGCCAGATCGAATAGATCAGGTGCCGGCCGGACTTCTTCGGCACGGTCCCCTCGAAGACGTAGTCTCCGCCCTCCAGCCTGGGGTCGGTCACCGTCGCGAACGGCTTCTCCTCCAGGTCCGACCACGTCAGCGGCTTGGACGGGTCGTAGCCGTCCTTCGTGACGTACAGCTCGATGGAACCCCGGTGCGGAGCGGTCGCCTTGTAACGGAAGCTGTGCGCCCCGGAGTCGAGCCGGCTCGCCGGCCAGTCGGCGCGTGCCAGGTCGAGGCCCCGGTACTTGTCGCTGCCGGCGCTGCACAGCTTGCCGTCCGGGATCAGCTCGCGGTGCTTGCCGGCCGCGTTGGCGATGTTCACCGCGTTCCAGTCGTAGAACGCCTGCGCCCCGCTCGCCGCCACCGCCGCCTTGCACGCGTCGGACCTCGGGCTCTCCGGCCCCTCCGCGTAACAGGCCGAGACCCGGCTCACCGGATCCGTCATCGACCCGTGCGCGGAGGCCGGGGCGGCGGCGAGTCCGGCGAGCGCGAGCGGCGCGATGCCGAGGGTGAGAACGGTGGAGGCCTTGCGGCGAGCGGTCATGAGGAGCAACTCCTTCGGCAGGGGCCGGTGGGGGGGCGCGTGGACGCGCGAAGGCGTGGACGCGAGGAAGGCGCGGGGCGGTCCGGCCCGGCGGCGCAGCCCCCCGAGAGCTACGGCACCGACGGCCCGGACCGGCCCGGCGCTCAGCAAGCTAGCCCCTCGAAACCGCGGAAACGGCTGCTGGGCGGGGTGGACGGCGATCTTTATGGTCGCCTTAAGGCGGGAGTAAGAAGCCGCTCAGGAAGCGGAGGGAGCGGGGTCGGAACGGGGCTGGAACAGGACCGGACAGGACCGAACGGACCGAACGCGGAAGTGCGCGAAGCGTGTGAGGGTGCCCCGCCGGAGAGTCGGCGTGCTCAGCCCAGCCGGCGGTAGCGGTGCTCGGGCCGGGGCGCCGCCGGACAGCCGGCCTGTTCAGCCCAGCCGGCGGTAGCGGCGCTCGGGCCGCCCCGTCCCTCCGTACCGCAGGGTGATCTCCGCGCGGCCCGTCTCCGCGAAGTACTCCAGATAGCGCCGGGCGCTGACCCGGGACAGGGAGCCCGCCTCCGCGCACTCCGTCGCCGACAGGCCCTCCGGATGCGCCCGGAGAATGCCGTCCACCAGCTCCGCCGTGGGCGCCGCCAGCCCCTTCGGGAGCTCCCGCGAACCCGGCGGGCGGGTCCCGAAGATCTGGTCCACGTCCTCCTGGCGGGCCTCGTCCAAGTCCGCCAGGCGGCTGCGCAGCGACGCCACGTGCCGCAGCTGCTCCTGCAGAGCGGTCTGGTTGAACGGCTTGATCAGATAGTGCAGCGCCCCCGCCCGCAGCGCCGAACGGATCGTGCCCGCGTCCCGAGCGGCCGTGATGAACAGCGCGTCGACCCCCAGGCCCGCCCCGCGCAGTTCCCGCAGCACGCTGATCCCGTCCATATCGGGCAGAAAGATGTCGAGCAGCACCAGATCGGGACGCAGCAGATCGGCCGCGCGCAGCGCTTCGGCGCCGCTGTGCGCGACGCCGACGACGGAGAAGCCGTCCACGGCCGACACATAACGGCTGTGCAGCTTCGCGACCATGAAGTCGTCGTCCACCACCAGCACCTTCGTCACGCCGCCACGCTAGGTCGCGACCACAAGGACCACAACGTCCGTTGATTGCGGAAGAGAGACAGCTTCTTAACGCGCAGGCAACATGTGGGCCACTTCACAACATCTACCCGAGAGGCGGCACACGTGCGTCTACGCACTCCCCTCGCCCTGTTCGGGGCGGCGCTGCTGGTGCTCGTGGGGCCGCCGCTGCTCTCCACCGGCAGCGGCTCCGACACCGGCACGCAGATCCCCGGCCTGCGATTCATGGTCCCCAACACGCCCGGCGGCGGATACGACATCACCGCCCGCACCGCTGCCAAGAACGCCGAGGACGCCGGTCTGACCACCGACATCGAGGTCTTCAACCTGCCCGGCGCCGGTGGCACCGTCGGCCTCACCCGGCTCGTCGGCGAGCACGGCAACGGCCGGCTCGCGATGTCCATGGGCCTCGGCGTCGTCGGAGCCGTCCACACCAACAAGACCCCGAAGACCCTCACCGACACCACCCCGATCGCCCGGCTCACCGAGGAGCAGGACATCGTCGTGGTCGGCAAGGACTCCCCGTACCGGACCATCCAGGACCTTCTCGCCGCCTGGCGGAAGGACCCCGGCAAGCTGCCCGTAGGCGGCGGCTCCTCACCCGGCGGACCCGACCACCTCGCGCCGATGCTGATGGCCCAGGCCGCCGGCATCGCGCCGAAGAGCGTCAACTACATCCCCTTCGACGGCGGCGGCGAACTCCTCGCCTCCATCCTCGGCGACAAGGTCGCCTTCGGCGTCTCCGGCGTCGGCGAGTACCTCGACCAGATCAGATCCGGCGAGCTGCGCCTGCTCGCCGTCACCGGCCCGGAACGCGTCCCCGGGCTCGACGCCCCCACCCTCCGCGAGGCCGGACTCGACACCGAGTTCACCAACTGGCGCGGGATCGTCGCCCCGCCCGGTCTCTCCGAAGCCGAGCGGGACAAGCTCGTCGGCCTGGTGACCAAGCTGCACGACTCCCCGCAGTGGCGGGAGTCGCTGAAGAAGAACGGCTGGAACGACGCCTTCCTGCCCGGCGAGAAGTTCGGCGACTTCCTCGCCGAGCAGGACAAGCAGGTCGCGTCGGTACTGAAGGAGCTGGGTCTGTGAGCACCCCCACCGAGAAGCGGTCCGGCTGGCTGCGCGAGCACTCCGAGCTCGGTGTCAGCCTCCTCCTCTTCGTCATCGGCGTCCTCGTCCTCACCGACGCCCTGACCATGTCCGTCGACCTCACCCAGCGCGGCCCCGTCGGGCCCAGGACCGTGCCGGTCGTCGTCGGCGCCGGCCTCCTCCTGGTCGCCGTCCTCCTCGCGGCCGACGTCCTGCGCGGCGGGCGCGGCGAAGCCGAGGGCGGCGAGGACGTCGACCTCTCCGAGCCCAGCGACTGGCGCACGGTCCTGCTGCTCGCCGGCGTCTTCCTCGCCTTCGCGGTCCTCATCGACCCCGTCGGCTTCCCCGTCGCCGGCGCCCTCCTCTTCTGGGGCGCCGCCTACGCGCTCGGCAGCCGCCACATCCACCGCGACCCCCTCATCGCCGCGGGCCTCTCCCTCCTCACGTACATCGTCTTCAACAACCTGCTCGGAGTCCCGCTGCCCGGCGGCCCGCTGATGGGAGTGCTCTGACCCATGGACTCACTGAACTCGCTCATCGACGGCTTCGGTACCGCCCTCACCCCGATGAACCTGCTGTGGGCCGCCATCGGCGTGCTCCTCGGCACCGCCATCGGCGTCCTGCCCGGCATCGGCCCCGCCATGGCGGTCGCCCTGCTGCTCCCGGTGACCTACGGACTGGAACCCACCGGCGCCTTCATCATGTTCGCCGGCATCTACTACGGAGCCATGTTCGGCGGCTCCACCACCTCCATCCTGCTCAACACCCCGGGCGAGAGCGCGGCCGTCGTCGCCGCCATGGAGGGCAACCCCATGGCCAAGGCCGGCCGCGGCGCCCAGGCGCTCGCGGCGGCCGCCATCGGCCACTTCACCGGCGGCATGATCGGCACCCTGCTGCTCGTCGCCCTCGCCCCGACCGTCGCCGCGCTCGCCGTGGACATCGGCGCACCCGACTACTTCGCCATCATGGTCCTCGCCTTCATCGCGGTGACCTCCGTCCTCGGCTCCTCCCGGATCCGCGGTCTGGCCTCGCTCCTCATCGGCCTGACGATCGGCCTGATCGGTCTCGACCAGATGACCGGTCAGCAGCGCCTCACCTTCGGCTCGCTCCAGCTCGCCGACGGCGTCGACGTCGTCATCGTCGCGGTCGGCCTCTTCGCCATCGGCGAGGCGCTCTGGGTCGCGGCCCATCTGCGCCGTACGGCGGGCGAGGCCATCCCCGTCGGACGGCCGTGGCTCGGCAAGGACGACGTCCGGCGCACCTGGAAGTCCTGGCTGCGCGGCCCCGTCATCGGCTTCCCGTTCGGCGCGATCCCGGCCGGCGGCGCCGAGATACCGACCTTCCTGTCGTACGTCACCGAGAAGCGTCTCTCGAAGCACAAGGACCAGTTCGGCAAGGGAGCCATCGAAGGCGTCGCCGGCCCCGAGTCGGCCGCCTCCGCCTCCGCCGCCGGCACGCTCGTCTCCATGCTCACCCTGGGACTCCCGACGACCGCCGTCGCGGCCGTCATGCTCGCCGCGTTCCAGCAGTACGGAATCCAGCCCGGCCCGCTCCTCTTCGAGCGCGAACCCGATCTGGTCTGGGGCCTGATCGCCTCGCTCTTCGTCGGCATGGTCCTGCTGCTCGCCCTCAACCTGCCGCTCGCCCCCGTCTGGGCCAAGCTGCTGCGTATCCCGCGCCCGTACCTCTACGCCGGCATCCTGTTCTTCGCCGCCGTCGGTGCCTACGCGGTCGGCGGCGAGGCGCTCGACCTGGTGATCCTGCTGGTCATCGGCCTCATCGGGCTCGGTATGCGGCGCTACGGACTGCCCGTCCTGCCGGCCGTCATCGGTGTCATCCTCGGCCCGGCCGCCGAACAGCAGCTGCGCCGCGCGCTGCAGATCAGCGACGGTTCCCTGACCGGGCTGGTCGACACCCCGTTCTCCGTCACCGTGTACGCGGTCGTCGTGATCCTGCTGGCCTGGCCGCTGCTGAAGAAGGTGATCAAGCGCCGTCGTAATGTGACGGTATGACAGACGCCATGCCCCGCCTCGCGGTCCCCGCCGACGTGCCCGCTGTGAAGTCCGTGACCGACGCGGCCTTCCAGCACTACATCGAACGGATCGGTCTCGTACCGGCGCCGATGGAGTACGACCACGCGGCGAACGTGGCCGCGGGGAGGGTGTTCGTCGTCGGGGACCCGGTGCTCGGCCTCGTGGTGGTGATCCCCGAGGCCGACCACCTCTACCTGGACGAGATCGCGGTCCACCCGGACGCCCAGGGCACGGGCCTCGGTCGCACCCTGCTGACCTGGGTCGAATCGCATGCCCGGGAGCTGGGACTGTCCGAGGTGCGGCTGCTGACCAACGCGATGATGTGGGAGAACCAGAAGCTCTACGAGCGGTACGGCTACGAGATCGCCGAACGCCGCCTGGACGGACCGTATGACCGTATTCATTACCGCAAGCGCCTGTCCGGGCTCCTCAACTCGCCCCCGATAGGGTGAGCTTCGGACGCGGCGCGGCGCGATCCGGTATCCCTGGCGGGCAACGCCCCCCACCGAAGGGTCTCCGCCCATGCGCGTCCGTCTCGCCCTCGCCGCCTCCACCCTGGTCGTGGCCGCCACCGCCACCGCGACCGCCGTCCACGCGGCCCCGGCCGACGACCTGTCGGTCGACGCGTACGGAACCGTCGCCGACGACGGCACGGTCGCCCTCTCCGGCACCTACCGCTGCTCCGACGACAGCGCCGGACCGGTCATGGTGGGCACCACGCTCGTCCAGAGCGACCTCTCCTCCGGGATCGGCGGCACCCGGGCCGTCTGTGACGGCCAGGTGCGGGCGTGGTCCCACTCGGGCACCGTGAAGGACCCCGCCTACCAAGCGGGCGCGGCCCGGGTGAAGGCCGCCCTGATGCAGCTCACGCCCACCGGTCCGCTGGGGCTGCCGATGCCGAACTCCCTCGCGGCGGAGGAGTCGGACGTCACGCTGCGCTGACGGCCGCCGTCCGGCGCCGCACCGACCGCCGCTCGCCGACGTCGCGGCCCCTCCGGTGCCGCGCCGCATCGCCCTGCGGGCGGTCGGACGTCGCGACGTCAACCCAGCAGTTCCAGCAGGCCCTCGCGGCCGAGCACCTCCAGCTCGTCGAGGGCGACGACCGCGCAGGCGGCCGCCTCCGGATCGGAGGTGGTGAGGCCGCTCGCCGCGAACTCGTCCTCGTCGAGCCGCAGCACCTCGCTGCCGTCCGCCGACACCCACAGATCCAGGTCCAGGTCCTCGACCACGACCTCGCCGCCCTCACCGTCGATCGCGGCCGGCCGGGTGATGTCGCAGTACCAGCCCTTGAGGGCGCCGTCCGCGGAACGGATCTCCTTGACCGCGTACCAGCGGTCGCGCCAGTAGTGCTCGACGAAGACGTCGCCCGGCTCGAACCGTACGAAGCCGAAGTCCCGTACGCCCTCCGCCGCCCAGGGGGCGCGGACGGTGAGCCGGGTGCCGTCGTCGGCGAGCACGTCCGCCGGGTAACGGATTTTGGTCCGCCCCGCCTTCACGAGCACCACATCAACCAAGCGTGCGGACATGGCGTACCTCCGTCGCGCAGATCTCGTAACCGAACCATGAGTTGATGGCCAGCATCGGCCCGTTCCCGGCGTCGTTCCCGGTGAACGCCTCCGTGCAGCCGGCGGCGCGGGCGCGGTGCAGGGAGTGGTTCTTGGCGAGCTTGGCCAGGCCGCGGCCCCGGAACGCGGGGTCGGTGCCGGTCATTCCCGAGCCGTAGCGGCCGGTGCCGTCGGTCCGCGCGGCAGTGAAGGCGGCGGGCCGTCCGTCCACGACGGCGACGGTGGTCAGCTCGTGGTCGAGCAGGGGGTGGTTCCAGGTGGTCGCCAGCCAGTGCTCGTAGTCCGTGAGCTGGGCACCCACGTCACCCGGTTCGTCGGCGGTGGTCAGCGCGTCCAGGACGAAGAGCGGGCGGGGGTCGGCGGCGAACTCGGCGGCCGTCCGCAGCTCGACACCGGCGGGCGGGTCCTGGAGCGGGGGCAGCTCGGCACCGGCCAGGTCGAGGCGGAGGAAGTGCGCGGACCGGCTGGGCGCGTACCCGTGCCTCTCGGCGAAGGCGCGGAACCCCGGCTCGTCGAGCACCCAGCTGTAGAGCGTGGTCGCGCCGACCTCCGCGAGGTGCTCCTCGGAGGCCCGCAGCAGGAGCGTGCCTGCGCCGCGGCCCCGCTTCTCCGGGTGGACGTAGATGTTGACCGAGCCGATGCCGGGCTCGGGGGCGTCGTACGCGATGCCGAGCTGCGAGCAGCCGACGATCTCCCCGTCGATCTCGGCGACCAGCGG
Source organism: Streptomyces sp. NPDC006551 (assembly GCF_040611675.1). NCBI lineage: Bacteria > Bacillati > Actinomycetota > Actinomycetes > Kitasatosporales > Streptomycetaceae > Streptomyces > Streptomyces sp. NPDC006551. The sequence continues at coordinate 89,189 of NZ_JBEXOT010000023.1, read as the reverse complement.
CCGCTCATGGGCGTCGGGATGGGCGTGCGCCCAGTCGAAGGCCACCTGCGCGGCGTTGCCGAGCATGCAGGGGAGGGCTGCCCGCCGGACCCGGGCGAAGCCCGCCGCGTCCTCGGGGTCTTCGGGCCGTACATCGCGCACGATCACAGTCATGGTGCCGCACGCTACGTGCGGCGGCGGTGGGGCCGCCTCCCATTTTCCGGTGCGGCGGAGGCAGAATCGGCCCGTGACATTGCGAATCACCGTGGACACGGGCTCCCCGACCGCCCCGTACGAGCAGCTGCGCGCCCAGATCGCGGAGCGCGCCCGCTCCGGCGCGCTGCCGGTCGGCTACAAACTGCCGACGGTACGGGGCCTGGCAGAGGACCTCGGCCTGGCGGCGAACACGGTCGCCAAGGCGTACAAGGCGCTGGAGGCGGACGGCGTGATCGAGACGAGGGGCCGGCACGGCACGTTCGTCGCGGCGGCGGGGGACGCGGCGGAGCGCCGCGCGGCGTCGGCGGCGGCAGCTTTCGCGGAGGAGGCGAGGCGCCTGGGCCTGACCCGCGAGGCGGCCCGGGGCGCGGTGGACGAGGCCCTGCGGGCGGCGTACGGGGCGTGAGCGGGGTCGGCCTCCCGGCGTACGGCGCGTGAGCGGGGCCGTGCCGCCCCCGGCGTACGCGGTCTGAGCGGCGGCGGTCACCCCGGCGTACAGAACGGGGTGAGCGGGGGCGGTCACCCCGGCGTACGGAACGGGGGCGTGAGCGGGGTCGGCCACCCCCCGGCATACGCGGTCTGAGCGGCGGCGGTCCCGCCCCCCGGGGCGTACGCGGTCTGAGCGGCGGCTCCGCCCCTTGCCTACAAATACAGCCCCGCGTCCGGCCGGCGGGACTCCGGGACGCCGGCCGGAGCCGTGCCCCGGCGCAGCGCGAACAGCTCCGCGAGCGTGGCGCCCTCCCGGCCGAGGGCTTCCTCCCGGCCCTGGACATCCCCGCCGAGCCACGCGAGGGCCTCGGCGCGGGTCAGGCCGCCCACCTCGATCCGGGCCAGACAGCGGCCCGGCCGGACCACCGCCGGATGGAGGCGCTCCAGGTCCTCGTTGGTCGTGACGCCGACGAGGACGTTGCGGCCCTGGCCGAGGAGACCGTCCGTCAGATTCAGCAGCCGCGACAGCGCCTGCCCCGCCGTGTGCTTCGCCTCGCCCCGGATCAGCTCGTCGCAGTCCTCCAGGAGCAGCAGGCGCCACCGTCCCTTCGCCGTGCCCTCGTCCTCGCCGATCGCGATGTCCATCAGATAGCCGACGTCGTTGAAGAGCCGCTCCGGGTCCAGGACGCAGTCCACCTGGCACCAGTCACGCCACGAACGGGCCAGCGTCCGCAGCGCGGACGTCTTGCCCGTTCCCGGCGGCCCGTGGAGCAGCAGCAGCCTGCCCGCGATGTCGTCCGGAGTGACCTTCATCAGCCGGCCCATCGCGTCGGCCACCGGCGCCGTGTAGTTGGGCCGGATCTCCTCCCACGTGCCGGCGCTGATCTGACGCGTCGTGCGGTGTGGACCTCGCCGCGGCGACACGTACCAGAAGCCCATCGTCACGTTCTCCGGCTGGGGCTCCGGCTCGTCCCTCGCCCCGTCCGTCGCCTCCTTGAGGATCTTCTCCGCCAGCTCCGCGGACGTCGCCGTGACGGTGACGTCCGCACCCCGGTTCCACCGCGAGATCAGCAGCGTCCAGCCCTCGCCCTCGGCGAGCACGGCGCCGCGGTCGTCGTCCTTGGCCGCGCGCAGCACCTTCGCCCCGGCGGGCAGCAGCGTCGCGGCGGGCTTCACCCGGTCCAGGGTGGTGCTGTGGGAGTGCGGCTGCTCGCCCGTCGCGAAGCGGCCGAGGAACAGCGCGTCGACGACGTCGGCGGGCGAGTCGCTGTCGTCGACGTTGAGCCGGATCGGCAGCGCCCGTTCGGGTCCTGACGGATCGACGGCCACCGGCCGGTCGAAAGGCTCCGACGGCTCGAGATGCTCCGACGGGGTGGCGGGCTCCGCGGGGGTGGCAGACATGGCGCCCATAATCCGGCAATCGGGCATCGGGCGCACAGTGTTTTGGAGACCCCGCCGCCGGCCCCGGACGCACCCGATCTGTCGGTCCGCCAGTTGGCCGGATCGGAGCGGTCTCTGACGGGCAGTCGGCGGGTTCTCGCCAAATGTTCTTGGCATGGACACTTCCAGCAGGCCGTTCGCGCTGCTACTACCTAGTAACGCAGAGGTCCTGCTATCAGGGAGGTTCCATGAAACTGTCCCGACTCGCGGCAATCTCGTCCTCGCTCCTCCTCGGCGCCGTCCTCGCCCTCACCGGCGCGGGGACCGCACAGGCCGCCGAAACCGCCGCCCTCGACTATGTGGCGCTGGGCGACTCGTACTCCTCCGGCGTCGGGGCCGGGAGCTACGACAGCGCAAGCGGCGACTGCAAGCGCTCCACCCGCGCCTTCCCCGTCCTGTGGGCGAACGCCAACTCACCCTCCTCGTTCTCCTTCACCGCTTGCTCGGGCGCCCGGACGGGTGATGTGACGAGCGGGCAGCTCGGACCCCTCTCCGCCGCCACCGACCTGGTCTCGATCACCGTCGGAGGCAATGACGCCGGCTTCGCCGACGTCATGACCACCTGCGTCCTCCAGTCGGAGGCCAGCTGCATCAACCGCGTGAATCAAGCCAAGAGTTACGTCGACACCACGCTTCCCGGAAAGCTCGACGCGGTGTACTCGGCGATCAGAACCAAGGCCCCGAACGCCAGGGTCGTCGTCCTCGGCTACCCCCGCTTCTACAAGATCGGCGGCAGCTGCGTCGCCGGACTGAGCGAGAACGAGCGCCGCGCCATCAACGGCGGTGCCGACCACCTCAACGCGGCCACCGCCAAGCGCGCGGCCGACCACGGCTACACCTTCGCGAGCGTCGTCCCCGCCTTCACCGGACACGAGATCTGCTCCGGCTCGTCCTGGCTGCACAGTGTCAACTGGGGCAACATCGGCGAGTCGTACCACCCCACCGCCGCCGGACAGTCCGGCGGCTACCTGCCCAGCTTCAGGGCCGTGGTGTAAGCGCCCCGCCCGGGGAGGCGGCCCCGCCCGTCGGGGTCGCCTGCTCACAGGTCACCGAGAACCGCACCCAGTTCGACCGGGTCTCCACCGGCTCGCGGACCTCCACCCGGATCCGGTCGCGCCGCGTGTCGCCCGCCCGGTGGGTCAGCTCCGTGTGGTCGACCCTCCGCCGCTCCGGGCCGCCCGCCGCGAACTCCAGCGTCCGCCAGCCGCCCGCGGAGCTCTCCCCGCTCTCCGTGACCCAGCGGTACTCCACCGACGCGGGAGTGCGCCCCACCATCAGCGTGGCGGAGAAGGCCGGGGCTTTGGCCGCCGGTGGCGGGCACGGCCCGCTGTAACCGCCGCGCACCGCCGTCACGTACACCAGGACCGACGGGGCCGGCGGCGTGGTGGTCCCCGTGGCGGTGTTCGTCATCGTTGCTGTCGTGGTCGTCGTTGCTGTCGTGGACGCCGTCGCGGTCGCCGTCGTGGTCGCCGTCGGGGTGGCTGAGGGCGAGCCGCTCGACGGGGTGCTCGTGGTGCTCGCCGGTGGAGAGCTCGCTCCCGGCGCGCTGCTCGTAGGTCCGCCGCCCGTGCCCGTACCGCCGTCCGGATCCTCCTTCCGCAGCAACCAGTACGCCAGCACGATCCCGGCGAGCAGCAGCAGCGCGACCCCCGCTGCGAGCAGCGGCCCCGCGCGCCCCGACCGCCGCCCCCGGCCGGCAGAGGTCTCCGCTCCCGTCACGGGGCTCCGGGAGAGCGGTGCGGTGGGCAGGGGAAAAGGCAGGGGCGGGGGCGCGTCGGAGGCGTCGGTGCGAACGACCGGGCCGTACGGCTCCGCCCGTACCGTCCCCGGCTCCGGCGCTCCGCCCGTGGCCACCAGGCGCAGCTGCCGTTCCGCCTCCTCGGGGGTGAGGCGCTCGTCGGGCTCCTTGCGCAGCAACCCCTCGATCACCGGTGCCAGCGGGCCGGCTCTGCGGGGCGGCGGAAGCTCCTCGTCCACCACGGCCCGCAAGGTGCTCAGCGGAGTGTCCTGGCGGAAGGGCGAGTTGCCCTCCACCGACGCGTAGAGCAGCACACCGAGCGACCACAGGTCGGACGCCGGACCGGGCGTGTGGCCCAACGCGCGCTCCGGGGCGAGGAATTCGGGCGATCCGATCAGTTCGCCGGGCATCGTGAGCGACGAGGCGCCCTCCACCGCCGCGATGCCGAAGTCGGTCAGCACGACCCGACCGTCGTTTCCCAGCAGGACGTTGACGGGCTTCACGTCCCGGTGCAGCACCCCCGCCCGGTGCGCGGCGCGCAGCGCGGCCAGGACCTCCGCGCCGATGCGCGCGGCGCGCTCCGGGGGCATCGGGCCCTCCGCGTCGAGGACTTCGGACAGGGTGAGGCCGCGGATCAGCTCCATCACGATCCAGGGGCGGCCGTCGTCGGTGGCCACGTCGTACACCGTCACCACGTTCGGGTGCGAGATCCGGGCGGCCGCCCACGCCTCCCGCTCCAGCCGCGCGTACAGCCGGACCTCCTCGCCCGCGGGTATCCCGACCGGGGCGCGGACCTCCTTGACGGCGACCTCGCGGCCGAGGGCCTCGTCCCTGGCGCGCCACACGGTGCCCATCCCGCCCTCGCCCAGGACGTCCAGGAGCCGGTACCGGCCTGCGATCACGGTCATGGCGTGTCCCCTGTCCGTCGTTGGCCCGGTGGAGCATTTCTGCCCCCGGGCCGGGTACTTCGAACTCCCCCGGACGGCGGTCCGGCGATCTTGGTGGTGGAGATCACACTCCGTCAGATGACCCTCGGTGACGCCCTTGCGTGCAGGATGGTCGGTGACAGTTCGGCAGGTGTTCGAGCGCTGTCCAACTCGCCCTGGAATCAGCTGGATTCGGACAGTAACCGTCAACCCCCGTACGAGTGCGGTGAATCCGGCCGCCGGGATACACGGGTGTCGAGACGGGGCGATAGGGTTAACCTGCCCGGGCCGGGTGCCCTCGTTTGGGTGGGGAGTGACATGGAACAGATAGCAATGCGCAGCAGGCCGCGAGTGCCTGCCATCACGTGCGGGAGCAGCGCGACCAGTTCGCGGCTCGACCGCCATCTCGCGGTACTCGGCGGTCCCGCCGTGCCACAGCGCGAGGCGGCCGAGGCGACGCTTCTGATGCGCGAACTGACGACGCGTGACGTCACGCACAGCCGTCGCAGCAAGAGCGCGCGTGTCTCGCTCTTCGCACCCCTGCGCCGACTGCGCCGCTCGCTCTTCGGCAGCCGAGGCTAGGGCCCGCTCGGGTCCCGGCCCACCGGAAGGGTTGTGGGCACACATTCCGCTGGGCCGGGAGCTTCCCCGGACGGAGTCTGGGGGAGGGTGCGCAGAACCCCCACCCCGCTCAGGCACCCCCCCGAGGCCCGGTCACGCCACGACACCCTCCGCTCGAAGCATCCGCAGCTCGGCCGACGTGACCCCCAACTCCCCGAGAACCCGCTCCGTGTCCTCACCCAGCGCGGGGATCCGGTCCATCCGGGGCTCCGGCCCGTCGGGAAAGACGACCGGCGGCAGCAGTGAGCGCAGCGGCCCCACCGGCGATTCCACGGACCGCCAGCGGTCGCGCGCGGCGAGCTGCGGATGCTCCGCCAGGTCCGCCACGGTGTTCAGGCGGGCACAGGCGATCCCCGCCGCGTCCAGCCGGGCCAGCGCCTCGGCCGCCGTCAGCGGCGCCAGCGCGGCGGCGACCACCGCGTCCGTCCTCTCCCGGCCGGCCACCCGGGCCGTGTTCGTCGCGAACGCCGGATCGTCCGCCAGATCCGCCCGCCCCAGGACCTGTTCGGCGAGCCGCCGCCACTCCCGGTCGTTCTGTACGGACAGCAGCACCAGGCTCCCGTCGACCGTCGGATAGGCGTCGTACGGCGTGATGACCGCGTGCGCCAGGCCCGTACGCGCCGGGGGCGTTCCCCCGTGCATCCCGTGATGCAGCGGATGCCCCATCCACTCGGCCAGCGAGTCGAGCAGGGACACCTCCACCGGACCGCCGCGCCCCGTCGTCCCGCGCCGCACCAGCGCGGCGAGGACACCCGCGTACGCGTACATCCCCGCGGCGATGTCGGCCGCCGGGATCCCCGACTTGACCGGCCGCTCCTCGGTCCCGGTCACCGACACGAGACCGGCCTCGCACTGCACCAGCATGTCGTACGCCCGCTTGTGCGCGTACGGCCCGCCCGGCCCGTACCCCGAGACGTCCACCGCGATCAGTCGCGGATGGGCGGCGCAGAGCGTGGCCGCGTCCAGGCCGAGCCGGGCCGCCGCCCCCTGCGCCAGGTTCTGTACGAAGACGTCGGCGCCGGCGACCAGCCGGCGGACGAGCGCGAGGCCCCGCGCGTCCTTGAGGTCGACGGCCACCGACTCCTTGCCTCGGTTGCACCACACGAAGTGCGACGCGAGCCCCCGGGCCGCCGTGTCGTACTCCCGGGCGAAGTCCCCGCCGTCGGGGCGCTCGATCTTGACGACACGGGCGCCGAGATCGGCGAGCTGGCGGGTGGCGAAGGGGGCGGCGACCGCCTGCTCGACGGCGACGACCGTGATCCCCTCCAGGGGGAGTGGCTGAGTGCTCATGGAAGCCCTGCCTACCCTGCGGGAGCCGCGCTTGTCACTGCGGCCCTTCTCACCCGCGGGTCTTGCCGCCCACGGGTCATGTCCCCGCGGGTTCCCGTCACGGCGGCCAGGGTCGGCCGGGGGTGGCCAGGGTCGGTCAGCCGCGCCCGTACCGCCGTACCGCCGCCGGGGCGCAGAGCGCGATCAGCGCCAGCGACCAGAGCAGAGCGCCGGCCACCGGATGCGCCACCGGCCAGGCGGCGTCCGGTGGCACGGCCGCGCTGCCGGAGAGCTCGCGCACCGCCGTCGTCACCGCCGAGATCGGGTTCCACTCGGCGACCGTCCGCAGCCAGCCCGCCATGTTCTCGGTCGGGATGTACGCGTTGGAGAGCAGCGGCAGCATGAAGGTGGCGCTGCCCAGCTGGCCGGCCGCCTCCTCGCTCCGGGAGGCCAGGCCCAGCAGGATGCCCACCCAGGTCGTCGCGAACCGGAAGAGGAGCAGCAGGCCGAAGGCGCCGAGGGCCTCCAGGGCCGTGCCCTCGATCCGCCAGCCCATCGCGAGGCCGACCAGGATCATCGGGACCATGCCGAGCGCGCTGGTCACCAGGTCGGCGAGCGCCTGGCCCAGCGGTACCGCGGCCCGGCTGATGGGCAGGGTCCGGAACCGGTCCGTCACCCCTCGGTGGGCGTCCTGGGCGGCCTGGAACATCCCGGTCATCAGCCCGCCCGCCGCCGTCGCCACGAGCAGACCGGGCACCAGATAGGCCCGGTACTCGGCGCCCGGCATGGCGAGTGCGCTGCCGAAGACGTAACCGAAGAAGAGCAGGAAGACGATCGGCATCGTCTGCGTCATCACGAGGATGGCCGGGGCGTGCCGGACCCGTCGCAGATGACGGCCGAGGACGTAGGTCCCGTCGTGGACGAGAGCGCTCATGCGATCAGCTCCTCAGGGTGGAGGGGGTGGGGGCGTCGGGCCGCTCCGTGAGGCGCAGGAAGACCTCGTCGAGGGTGGGCGGACGCAGACTGGCGTCGACGATCTGGACGCCCGCCGCGTCGATCTCGCGGACGATCCGGGGGAGGGTGAGCGTGATGTCGCTGGTCACCGCTCCGACCGTGCGGCGCTCGGTGTCCAGCGTCGGAACGGAGCCGGTGAGCTGGTCCAGGACGGCCGCCGCGGCGTGGAGCTGGGAGGGATCGGCGACGACCACCTCCGCCCGGCTGCCGAGCATCGCCTTGAGTTCGGACGGCGTGCCCCGGTGGGCGGCCCGTCCTTCGTCGATCAGCACGATGTCGTCGGCGAGTTGATCGGCCTCCTCCAGGTACTGCGTGGTCAGCAGCACGGTCGTGCCCTGGGAGGACAACTCCCGCACGGCGTCCCAGATCTCTCCCCGGCTGTGCGGGTCGAGCCCGGTCGTCGGCTCGTCGAGGAAGAGGACCTGCGGCCGTACGAGGAGACTCGCGGCCAGGTCGAGGCGGCGGCGCATGCCGCCCGAGTAGGTCCGGGCGGGCCGCCCCGCGGCCTCCGTGAGACCGAAGCGCTCCAGGAGTTCGTCGGCGCGGCCGCGCGGCGCGCGCAGCAGTCCGGCGAAGAGCCGCAGGTTCTCGGCGCCGGTGAGGTCGCCGTCGACCGACGCGTACTGCCCGGTGACGGCGATCCGCTCCCGCACGCCCGCGGGGTCGCGCACCACGTCCCTTCCCGCGACGCGAGCGCTGCCCGAGTCGGGCCTGAGCAGTGTGGTCAGGACCCGTACGGCCGTGGTCTTGCCCGCCCCGTTGGGGCCGAGGACGCCGCAGACCGTGCCCTCGGGCACGGCCAGATCGAGACCGCGCAGGGCGCAGACCGCTCCGTACCGCTTCGACAGACCCTCACTAAGTACAGCGTACGTAGTAGTCATGGTTCGACCATAACGCACTACGTACGGTGTACGTAACTAGGATGGGGGGCGAGGTGATGATCCATGGCGGGCCGAGCGGCCGAACCCGAAGTGATCTGGGCGCGCCCCGAGCGCACCGGCCGAGGTCCCAAACCGGCGTACAGCAGGGACGACATCGTGGCCGCCGCGGTGCGCATCGCCGACGAGGACGGCATCGACGCGCTCTCGATGCGCCGGCTCGCGGCCGTTGTCGGCTGCGGCACGATGTCGCTCTACAACTACGTGCCGCGCAAGGAGGACCTGTACGAGCTGATGGTCGACGCGGTCAGCGGCGAGTACGACCTTCCCGATCCTTCCGGTGGCCCCCCGGCGGCCGGGGGGACCCCCAGCGGCGACTGGCGCGCGGACATGCTCGAGATGGGCCGCCGGGCCCGGGCGATCCTGCACCGCCATCCCTGGGTGATCCGGCTGATGACGACCGGGTACGCCTTCGGGCCCAACGCCCTGCGGTTCCTGGAGCACTGCCTGGCCTGCCTCGACGGGCTCGACCTGCCCGGTGGCACCAAGCTGGAGCTCATCGCGACCGTCAACGGCACCGTGATGACCATCGTCGCCAACGAACTCGCCCTCGCCGAGCGCGCCCGTGGTCTGCCCTGGTCGGAGGAGCAGGAACAGGCCGTGCGCACCGCCTACCTCACGCGCCGGCTCGCGGGCGGCGCGTACCCGCGCCTGGCCGCCGTCCTGGGCGAGGGGGGCGTCGAACGCCTCGACCCGGACGAGATCTTCGAACGGACCCTCGGGCGGGCGCTGGACTCGTTCGTGCGGGGGTAGGCCCTGATCCGCCGGACAAGCCCTGGGGGCCCTAAAGCAGGGCGAACTGGCCCTCCGGGCCCTCTTCCTGGTGGTCCAGGACGGACGCCGGGCGGCGTGCCCGGTCGGGTACGGGCAGCACGCCGGCCTCCCGCAGGGTGCCGCGCGTCAGCCGCGGCCCGGCGTCGAGGGCGGCGCGCTCCGGCTCCCGCTGGGCCAGCAGGGCGAGGACGGTGATCAGTTCCAGGAGTTCCGAGGTCCACTCCTGCGGCCAGGCTGCTGGGCCGATCGCCTCCAGGCTCCCCGGTTCGGCGGGCGCGGTCCGGTGCGCGAACCACTGCTCCAAGACGCGTACGCCCCCGACATGGAACTCCCAGGCCTCGGCGGGCACCGGCGAGATCCGGCCCCCGTCGAGGTCCAGGGTCTCCTCCCCGGGGTCGTACGCGAGCGTCGTCGGCCGGGCGGGAACCGCCGCTCGCACATAGGGCCGTCGGCCGCCGGGCAGCCGGGGCCTGTCGCCGCCGCGCGCGCCGCGCAACTGGATGCCGGTCAGCCGTCGGCCCAGCTCCACGCCCGAGAGCCAGACGGCCGGGTTCTCGGGGAGCGGGACACGGCAGCCGGCGGGGGAGGGGCGGGCGGCCGCCACCGCCCAGGCCAGCAGGTCGTGGGCGGTGACCTCGTGCCCGTACCGCTCGCTCAGCAGGGGCAGGAGACCGGGTGCGAGGTTCGGCTCCAGACCGCCGGGGCGCCGGAACAGCGGACGGATCCGGCCGGGCCGACCGGCGGGCGAGCGGCCGTCGGGCAGGGCCGCGGTCACCAGCAGGGCGGGACCGGCCGTGCCGGAACCGGACGTGGACCCGGTCCCCGGCACGTATCCCTGCTCGACGGCGAACAGCTGGTCCCCGTCGGCGACCCGCCACAGCTCTGGGCGGGCGGTGTCGATCAGCCGGTGGTCCGGGATCAGCCACTGCTCGTCGAACGGCCCGTGCGCGATCCGCACGGGCGCCGGACAGCGCCCGGACTCGCGCGCGAACCGGCCGGTGCCGGTCGTCTGTCCCGGGAGCGCGGCCACCGAACTCCACGACGTGCGCGCCCGGCTGGGCCGGAAGAGCGTCTCCCGTTCCTCCCCCTCCGTCCCGACCAGGCGGTCCCAGCGGGCGCGCAGGGTGCGGACGTCCGGGGCCACGACCCAGGACCGGCCGAGCCGCAGCGGCGCCACGGACCACGGCATGAGCTCGTCGAGCAGCGGCGCCTCGTCCGGCCGCGGGTCTTCGGTCACGTGCGGCATGCTAGTGAGCGGCCCCGCGCCGGCGCATCAGGGCGTCCACCCGCCCTGCTCGGCCCGCCCGACGTGCCCGTGGCGGGCGCTCAATGGGCCTCCACCGTCACGGTGAAGGAGAAGCGGTCGCCCCGGTACTGGATGCGCGCCACGTCCACCACACGGCCGTCCTCGCCGTAGGTCACGCCCGTGTAGTGCAGGATCGGCGAGAGCAACGGGACCTGGAGCAGGGCCGCCGTCTCCGGGTCGGCGAGCCGGGCCTCGACCGTGTCCGTGATCCGGCTGATCCGGACCCCGACCACGTCCCGCAGGACCTTCGTCATCGGCCAGCGCTCCAGAGCGGCCGGGTCGAGCCCGGCCGCCACGTCCGGACGTACACAGTTCTGGGCCCAGTTGGTGGGCTCGCCGCTCTCCCCGTCGCAGCGCAGCCGACGGTAGGCGACCACCTCCGACTCGTCGGGGAAGTACTCGGCGAGCTCACCGGGCACCGGCTCGGGGCCGTGGCCGAGGACCGTCGTCCGCTCGCCCGACTGCTGGGCCACGATCGCGTCGATCGAGCCGAGCAGCCGACGCGGAGTGGAACGCCGGGCCCCCGGCTCGATGAACGTGCCGCGCCGCCGGTGCCTGCTGATCAGCCCCTCCTCCTCCAGCTCCTTGAGGGCCTGTCGCATGGTCAGCACGCTCACGCCGTAATGGGCGGCGAGCTGCTCCTCGGTGGGCAGCCGCAGCGAGGCGTCGGGCGTGCGGCCCAGTATCGAGGCGCGCAGGGACTGCGAGACCTGGTACCAGAGCGGCAGTTTGCGGTTCAGGATCAGCGAGTCGGGAGCGAAGGCGGTCACGGTTTCTCCGTACTACGACCGGAAGTGGCGCTCAAGACCCTGCCACACGTCGTCGTAGCCCCTCTGCAGATGGTCGGCGTTCGCGGCCTGGCCGGTGGCGGTGACGGGCCAGCGGGTCTCGAACATGAAGGCGAGGCCGTCGTCGATCTTCTGCGGCTTCAGCTCCGCCGCGCTCGCCCGGTCGAAGGTCTCCCGGTCGGGCCCGTGGGCGGACATCATGTTGTGCAGCGAGCCGCCGCCCGGTACGAAGCCCTCGGCCTTGGCGTCGTAGGCGCCTTCGATCAGGCCCATGTACTCGCTCATCACGTTGCGGTGGAAGTACGGCGGCCGGAAGGTGTCCTCGCCGACCAGCCAGCGCGGGGCGAACACGACGAAGTCGACGCCCGCCAGGCCGGGGGTGTCCGTCGGTGAGGTCAGCACCGTGAAGATCGACGGGTCCGGGTGGTCGTACGAGATCGTCCCGATGACGTTGAAGCGGCGCAGGTCGTAGACGTACGGGGTGTGGTTGCCGTGCCATGCGACGACATCGAGCGGGGAGTGGCCGTAGGTCGCCGACCAGAGGTTGCCGCAGAACTTGTTGACGACCTCGACCGGCCCCTCGACGTCCTCGTAGGCGGCGACGGGCGCGCGGAAGTCGCGGGGGTGGGCGAGGCCGTTGGCGCCGATCGGGCCGAGGTCGGGAAGCTGGAAGGGCGCCCCGTAGTTCTCGCACACGTACCCGCGGGCGGTCTCGTCGAGGAGCTCGACCCGGAAGCGGACCCCACGGGGGATCAGCGCGATGTCCCCGGGGCGGGCGGCGAGCAGGCCCAGCTCCGTGCGGAGGAGGAGCCCACCGCGCTCGGGGACGATCAGCAACTCACCGTCGGCGTCGCTGAACACCCGGTCCATGGAGGCGTTGGCGTGGTAGAGGTGCACGGCCATGCCGGCGCGCTGGGTCACGTCGCCGTTGCCGCCGAGCGTCCAGAGACCGGCGAGCCAGTCCGTCCCCGGAGCCGGGTCGGGCATCGGGTTCCAGCGCAGCCGGTTGGGGTCCGGGACCGTCTCGGTGAACGGCGCCGAACGGACGGCCCCGTTGTCGATCCGGGTGAACGCCGGATGCGCGGCCGAGGGGCGGATCCGGTACAGCCAGGACCGGCGGTTGTGAGCGCGCGGCTCGGTGAACGCGCTCCCGCTCAGCTGCTCCGCGTACAGGCCCAGCGGTGCGCGCTGCGGGGAGTTGCGGCCGTGCGGCAGTGCGCCCGGGACCGCCTCCGAGCTGTGCTCGTTGCCGAAGCCGGTGGAGTACCGGAGTCCTTCGGCCGTCTTCGCGACCTGTTCGGTGCTCTCCGTGGTCATCGCGCGCTCCTGTCCTCATGCCCGAAACAATCCTATGCATGACCGTAGGATTCCGCGCCCGCTCACGTCAACGGGGCCTCGCGGCGGGGGTGGGACGAAGTACGTGCACAGGGGGTTCCAAAAGATGAACATTGCTCTACTCTCACGCCCATGTGGTGGACCCGCAGGCTCCTTGTCACGCTCTCGGTCGTCCTCGCGGCGCTTGCCGCCGCCCTTGTCACCGCCCCCGGGGTCCAGGCCCACGAGGAGCGGCCCGTCACCTTCCCCGACGGCTCCGGCAGCGTGCCGACGCTGCGCACGGGAGAGCCGGACCTCCTGGTCTGCAAGACCGACCGTGCCGACTTCGACCGCCGGATCTCTGGCTTCCCCGCCGCCCTGAAGGCCCGGAACCTGGCACTGTTCGAGCGCTGCGCGCGCGGCGGCCACCGCCATCTCCAGCAGGCCGTCGACGCCGTCGACAGACCCGGCATGACCATCGCCGTCCTGCCCGGCCTGTACGAGGAGGAGCCCTCCCAGCCCCCGCCGTCCGGAGCGTGTGCCTCACTGGACGCGCCACGATCGGCGCTCGGCTACCAGATCCTGTCGTACGAACAGCAGAAGCGGTGCCCGCACAACCAGAACCTGGTCGCGATCCTCGGCAAGAAGAACCTCCAGATCGAGGGCACCGGAGCCTCACGCCTCGACGTCGTCCTCGACGCCAGGTACACCAAGCTGAACGCCCTTCGGGCCGACCGCTCCGACGGGATCTACTTCCGCAACTTCACCGCCCAGCGCACCACCTTCAACTCGCTGTACGTCCTCGCGGCCGACGGGTTCGTCATCGACGACGTCCTGACCCGGTGGAACGACGAGTACGGGTTCCTGACCTTCGCCTCCGACCACGGCCTGTACAAGAACTGCGAGTCGTACGGCAACGGCGACTCCGGCATCTACCCCGGCTCGGCCTCCGACATCAACAACGGCCGGGGCTACGAAGTGCCCCGCTACTCCATCGAGATCACCGGGTGCCGCAGCCACCACAACATGGTCGGCTACTCGGGCACCGCCGGTGACTCGGTGTGGGTGCACGACAACGAGTTCGACCACAACATGGGCGGCGCCTCCATGGACTCCGCCTTCCCCGGCCACCCCGGGCTCCCGCAGAACCACGCCCGCTTCGAGCGGAACCTCATCCACGACAACAACCAGAACTACTACCGGTACGTCGCCGACGGCACCTGCGCCAAACCGCCGGTCGAGCGCGGCTACGAACAAGGCGTGGTCTGCCCGCAGATCTCGATGCCGCCGGGCACCGGCGTCATCACGGCGGGCGGCAACTGGAACCTGTACGAGAACAACTGGGTGTACGGGCACCAGCGCGCCGCGTTCTTCCTGAGCGCCGTCCCCGCCTTCATCCGGGGGGAGTCGGCCTGGGGCAAGCAGACCGACACCTCCCACCACAACCGCTACGCCGGGAACCATCTGGGCGTCGACCGGTCGGGCGCCTCCCGCCCCAACCGTACGGACGTGTGGTGGGACGGCCAGGGCGGCGGCAACTGCTGGCAGGCCGACACCGGGGCCTCCACCCCGGGCGCCCTGCCCGAATGCGGCGCACGGTGGGGCGAGGTGTCCGGGAACACCGACCGGCTCGTCGGCGAACCGGCCAAGCTCGCCCACCTCCTGGTCTGCGCCGACTACGACGTCCAGGCGCGGCGGCTGCCGGCCGGCTGCGACTGGTACGGCGCGCGGGGCGTCCAGCGCGTCGAGACCCAGCTCGCCCTGGCGTGCGCGGCCGTCCTGGCCTTGGTGGGCGGCGCCCTGTGGTGGCGGCGACTCCGCGGCAGCCGTCTGGCGGGCGCGGCGACCCTGACCGGCCTCCTCGGTCTGGTCCTGGACGTGGCCGGCTCCCACCTGGGCCTGACCTCCGGCTTCGTCCCCGCCCTCGCCCTTCTGCTGATCGGCGCCTGGTGGACGGCCCTGGGTCTCGCTCTGCTGCCGGTGCGCCCCGCCTTCGCCTGGACCACCCTGGCCCTGGGCGGCCTCACCCTGCTCGACGCCTTCGACAAGGCGGTCCTGATGATCCCCTGGATCCCCCTCAGCCCGGCCTGGATGCGCGGCCTGCTCGCGGTGGTCTGGGTCCTCTGGGCGGTCGTCGCGTCGGCCCGCCCGTCGGACGGGCCCGCCGCCGCGCGGGACGACGGCGCCCCCGCCCCCGCCGCCCCGAGCGCCGAGGTGACCGGATGAGCCCCATCGGGTCGGCCCGGCGCGCGCCTCGCCGTCGAACCCTCGCCCTTGCCGGGGCGGGGCTCGCCCTCCTCGTCGTCACCGGCTGCGGAGGGCGGGCCACCACGCACCACAAGCCCGGCACCAGCCACCAGGAGGCCACCACGGGCAGCGGTACGTTGCTCGCCGCCAAGGACGAGGCGGGACACCGGCTCCGGGAGGTGCCGGCGCGAGGCGCCCCGGCCGTACGGGTCGAGGCGCGGCCCGACTCCGAGGGCGGCTGGAACGTCCACCTGGCCGTGGAGAGGTTCCGGTTCACCCCGGAGAGCGTCGGCGGCGCGGCCATCCCCGGCAGAGGCCACGCCCGGCTGCTCGTCGACGGCCGGGAGACCACCCGCCTGTACGGCCCCTGGCACCATGTGCCGCCCGGCGCCCGCACCGTGACCGTCCGCCTCCACGCGGACGATCACACCGTCTGGGCCGTCGCGGGCAGCCCCGTCGAGGCCACCGCCCGCCTCGGCACGCCCGCCCCCGGCACGAGCACATCCGGCGCGCCCACGGCCGGCACGACCGCACCCGGAGCGCCCGTCCACGGCCGGACCGTCGAGATCACCATCAGCGGAACCTCCGTACAACCCCCTCCCTCCCGCGTCGAGTTGAGGAAAGGTGACAGTGTCACCCTCCGCGTCACCAGCGATCGCGACGACACCCTCCACGTCCACGGCTACGACCGCGAACTCCCGCTCCCCGCCGGCCGCCCGGCCTCCCTCACCCTCACGGCCGACCGCAGCGGACTCTTCGAGGTCGAGACCCACGCGTCCGGACTCGTGCTGACCCAGCTCGTCGTCCGGTGAACGCCCTCGCCCACGGCATCGGCTCCCAGCGCGACCTGCCCCTCTCGCCCTTCTACGCGTACGCGGGCGCCTTCGCCGCGCTCCTCGTCTCCTTCCTCGCCCTCGGTCTGCTCTGGTCCTCCTCCCGCTTCCGCGGCGACCGCGCGGGCCACCCGCTGCCCGCCGTCCTCCAGCGCCTCGCCGACGCCGCCGCCACCCGCACCGCCCTCCGCCTGCTCGGCCTGGCCGCCGCGGTCACCGTCCTCCTGCACCTCCTCCTCGGCCCCGACGACCCCGACCGCAACCCCGCACCCGGCGCCGTCTACGTCCTGCTCTGGGTCGGACTCGTGCCCGCCTCCCTCCTCCTCGGCCCCGTCTGGCGCCTCCTCAACCCGCTGCGCACCCTGCACTCCCTCCTACCGCCGAGAAATCCCCGACCGCTGCCCCCCGCCCTCGGCACCAGGCCCGCCGCCGCCGCTCTCCTCCTCTTCGCCTGGCTCGAACTCGCCGCCCCCGACCCCTCGTCCGCCTCCTCCCTCCTGACCTTTCTCGCCGTCCTCACCGCCGTCCAACTCCTCGGCGCCGCCCGCTACGGCGCACGCTGGTTCGCGCACGCCGACCCCTTCGAGGTGTACTCCTCCCTCCTCGCCCGGCTCTCCCCGTTCGGCCGCCGCGCCGACGGCCGGCTCGTCGTGCGCTCCCCCTTCAACAGCCTCGACTCCACCCCGCAGGCCCCCGGGCTCGTCGCCACCCTCTGCGTCCTCCTCGGTTCCACCGCCTACGACGGCCTCTCCGACCACCCCCGCTGGATCACCACCCTCCAGACCTCGCCCCTCGGACCCACCGCCACCGCCACCCTCGGCCTGCTCGCCGCCGTCGCCCTCGTCGCCTCCCTCTACGGCCTCTGCGCCGGCGTCCTGCGCCTGATGTCCCCCGAACTCTCCCGCCCGCTCACCTCCTTCGCCCACTCCCTCCTGCCGATCGCCCTCGGCTATCTCGTCGCCCACTACTTCACACTCTTCGTCACCGAAGGCCCACGTACCGTCATGATGGCAGCGGGCACTGACAACGCCCCCTCGCCCGCTCCGCCGCTGGGCCCCGGCGGCCTCGCCACCCTCCAGGTCCTCGCCGTCGTCACCGGCCACGTCCTCGGAGTCGTCGCCGCCCACGACCGCTCCGTGCGCCTCTTCCCACCCGCGCGAGCGGTCGCCGGTCAACTCCCCCTGTTCGCGCTGATGATCGTGTACACCCTCGGCGGCATCGGCCTGCTCGTCGCCTGACCCCGGCCGGAGCGGCATCATGGTCCCCGTGCCCCAGCCCAGCCCGCCCGACAGGCCCAGCCCGCGCGCCAACCCCAGCCCGCCCGACAGGCCCAGCCCACGCGCCCCGGTCGTCCCGCCCACGCCGCCCGCCCTGCGCCGCACCCCCGTCCAGCAGCGCAGCGCCGACCGTCTCGCCCGGATCCTCGACGCCTGCGCCGAGCTCCTCGACGAGACCGGTTACGAACAGCTGAGCACCCGGGCCGTCGCCGTCCGCGCCGGCGTCCCCATCGGCTCCGTCTACCGCTTCTTCGGCAACAAACGCGCCATGGCCGCCGCCCTCGCCCATCGCAACCTCGACCGCTACGCCGCGCGCATCACCGCCCGCCTCGCGGTACTCCCCGCCGTCGACGCCCACGCGGCCATCGACACCGTCCTCGACGAGTACATCGCGATGAAGCGCACCGTCCCCGGCTTCGCGCTGGTCGACTTCGGCGTCCCGTCTCCCGGCGAGTCGGGCGAGGACGACCCCAACCACCTGGTCGCCGACCGCCTCTGCGAGCTGCTCGCCGCCCCCCTCGGCCGTTCCGTCGACGAGACCCTGCGCCGCAAGGTCCTCGTCGGCGTCGAGGCCACCGACGCCCTGCTCCAACTCGCCTTCCGTACCGCGGCCTCCGGCGATCCGGCCCTCATCGCCGAGACGCGCGAGCTGCTGTACGCGTACCTCGCGCCCTCCCTGTCGTGACCGTGCCCGGTCGAACCCCGACCGTCGCCACCCTCCCGCTCATCCCTACCGGTCGGTATGCTCGGCGACACCCGCTGCCCGCCCCAGCGCTCCAGGGAGCCCGCCATGTCCACCGCACTGCGCATCTGCCCCCTCTGCGAAGCCACCTGCGGGCTGACCCTGACCCTCGAAGGATCCCGGGTCACCGGGGCCCGGGGTGATCGTGACGACGTCTTCAGCCAGGGCTTCATCTGCCCCAAGGGCGCCTCCTTCGGCGAGGTCGACGCGGACCCCGACCGGCTCAAGGGACCCCTCGTGCGCGAGAACGGCGCCCTCCGGGAAGCGACCTGGGCCGAGGCCTTCGACATCATCGCCGCCCGGATCCGGCCGCTCGTGGAGGAGTACGGGCCGAACGCCGTGGGTATCGTCCTCGGCAACCCGAACGTCCACACCATGGCCGGCGCCCTCTATCCGCCCCTGCTCCTCGGGGCATTGGGGACGCGGAACCTCTTCACCGCGTCCACGCTCGACCAGATGCCCAAGCATGTCTCCAGCGGGCTGCTCTTCGGCGACCCGTTCGCCGTCCCCGTACCGGACCTGGACCGCACCGCGCATCTGCTGATGCTCGGCGCCAACCCCCTGGAGTCCAACGGGAGTCTGTGCACCGCCCCCGACTTCCCCGGCAAGCTCAAGGCCCTGCGCAAGCGCGGCGGCACCCTCACCGTCGTCGACCCGCGCCGCACCCGCACGGCCGCGCTCGCCGACCGGCACCTCGCCATCCGCCCCGGCGCCGACGCCCTCTTCCTCGCCGCGCTCACCCACACCCTCTTCGAGGAGGGCCTCACCGACCTCGGCGCGCTCGACGGCCATGTCGAGGGCGTGGAGGACGTCCGGGCGGCGGTACGGGAGTTCACCCCCGAGGCGGTCGCCGCCGCCTGCGACCTGGACGCCGCCACCATCCGTACCGTCGCCCGTGAACTCGCCGCCGCGCCCTCGGCGGCCGTCTACGGACGCATCGGCAGCTCCACCGTCGCGTACGGCACCCTCGCCAGCTGGCTCGTCGACGTCCTCAACATCCTCACCGGCAACCTCGACCGCCCTGGCGGCGCCCTCTTCCCGCTCTCCGCCACCGCCCCCGCCTCCCGCCCCGCCGGCCCGGGCAAGGGCTTCGCGCTCGGCCGCTGGCGCAGCAGGGTCTCGGGCCATCCCGAGGTCAAGGGCGAGTTCCCAATGGCCGCTCTCGCCGAGGAGATCGAGACCGAGGGCGAGGGCCGGATCCGCGCGGTGATCACCATCGCCGCCAACCCGGTGCTGTCCGCACCCGACGGGCGGCGCCTCGACGCGGCCCTCGGCGCCCTCGACCTCATGGTCGCCGTCGACCCGTACCTCAACGAGACCAGCCGCCACGCCGATGTCGTCCTGCCCCCGCCGCCGCCGTCCCAGAGCGCGCACTTCGACTTCGCCTTCAACGGCTTCGCCGTCCGCAACCAGGTTCGCTACACCCCCGCCGCCGTCCCTCTGGAAGAGGGGCGCATGGACGAGTGCGAGATCCACGCCCGGCTGATCCTCGCCGTCTCCGGCATGCACGGCGCCCCGCCCTCGGCCGTCGACGACCTCGCCATCGACACCGCCCTCGCCAGGGCCGTCACCCAGGAGCACTCACCTCTCTTCGGGGGCGACGCGCGGGAACTGGCCGGGCTCCTCCAGGGCCGCACCGGCCCCGAGCGGCGCCTCGACATGATGCTGCGCCTGGGCCCGTACGACCTCGTCCTCGACGACGTCCGCCAGGCGCCGCACGGCATCGACCTCGGCGCGCTGAAGCCCCGTGTCCCTCAGCTCCTCAAGACCCGCAGCGGGCGCGTCGAGCTGCTGCCGGAGCCCCTCGCCGCCGACCTGCCCCGGCTGCGCGCCGCCCTGGACGCGGAGCCGGACGGACTCGTGCTCGTCGGCCGCCGCCATCTGCGCTCCAACAACAGCTGGCTGCACAACGTGCCCTCCCTCAACGGCGGCTCCAACCGGTGCACCCTCCAGGTCCACCCGCGGGACGCCGACCGGCTCGGGCTCGCCGACGGCAAGCCCGCCCGGATCACGGCGGAGGGCGGTGCGCTCGACGTCGAGGTGGAGATCACCGACACCGTACGGACCGGGGTGGTGAGCCTGCCGCACGGCTGGGGCCACGACCGACCCGGCACCCGCCTCGCGGTCGCCGCCGCCCGGCCGGGCGTCAACGTCAACCAGCTCCTCGACGGCTCCCGGCTCGACCCGCTCTCCGGCACCGCTGTCCTCAACGGATTCCCCGTCGACGTATCACCCCTGCCGTGACCTGGGGTTTTGCTCGTATTGCTCACGCGTCAACATCTTGTTAACGGCTGAAGAGGGCACCTAACGTCATCCGAACCGCCGCACCGGTGGAGTCCTCCCGGTGGGAGTTCAAAGGTGAACGTGAGGTGTCCTCCATGCTGACCGTCCTCGGCTTCGCCATGATCGCGACCTTCCTGGTCCTGATCATGATGAAGAAGATGTCGCCGATCGCGGCGCTCGTTCTGATCCCCGCGCTGTTCTGTGTCTTCGTCGGGCAAGGTGCCCAGCTCGGCGACTACGTCCTCGAGGGCGTCGGCAAGCTCGCGCCCACCGCGGCGATGCTGATGTTCGCCATCGTCTACTTCGGCGTGATGATCGACGTCGGCCTCTTCGACCCGATCGTCCGGGGCATCCTGCGCTTCTGCAAGGCCGACCCGGTGCGCGTGGTGGTCGGTACGGCGCTGCTGGCCGCGATCGTCTCGCTGGACGGCGACGGCTCCACCACCTTCATGATCACCGTCTCCGCCATGTATCCGCTCTACAAGCGGCTCGGGATGAGCCTGGTCGTCATGACCGGAGTCGCCGCCACCGCCAACGGCGTCATGAACACACTGCCCTGGGGCGGCCCCACCGCCCGCGCCGCCACCGCGCTCAAGCTCGACGCGGCCGACGTCTTCGTGCCGATGATCCCGGCGCTCGGCGCGGGCCTGCTCTTCGTCTTCGTCCTCGCGTACGTCCTCGGCCGCCGCGAGCGCAGGCGGATCGGCTACCTCACCCTCGACGAGGTACTGGTGACGGAGCCCGAGACCGAGACGGTCCTGGTGAAGACCGGCGCGGGTGGGGGCGCGGACGCCCGCAAGGCCGCCGGCGGGCCCGGCGACACCCCCGGGCTGCCCGAGGGCCCGGACGCCGGCCACGGCGAGGGCTTCCAGGGCCTCGACCCGGACCGCCCGACGCTGCGGCCCCGGCTGTACTGGTTCAACGCGGGTCTCACCGTCGCGCTGCTCAGCGCGATGATCCTCGAGCTGCTGCCGATTCCGGTCCTCTTCCTGATCGGCGCCGCCCTCGCGCTCACCGTGAACTACCCGAAGATGGCGGACCAGAAGGCCCGGATCGCCGCCCACGCGGACAACGTCCTCAACGTCGCCGGCATGGTCTTCGCCGCCGCCGTCTTCACCGGCGTCCTCACCGGCACCGGCATGGTCAAGCACATGGCCGACTGGCTCGTCGGCGCGATCCCCGAGGGCATGGGCCCGCACATGGCCCTGGTGACCGGCCTCCTCAGCCTCCCGCTCACGTACTTCATGTCGAACGACGGCTTCTACTTCGGCGTGCTCCCGGTCCTTGCCGAGGCGGGCGCCGCGCACGGGGTCTCGCCGCTGGAGATCGCCCGCGCCTCGCTCGTCGGCCAGGCCCTGCACATGTCGAGCCCGCTGGTGCCGGCCGTGTACGTCCTCGTCGGCATGGCGAAGGTCGAGTTCGGCGATCACACGAAGTTCACGGTGAAGTGGGCGGCGCTGACGTCGCTGGTCGTGCTGGGCGCGGGAATACTCTTCGGGATCATCTAGCCCGCGGGGTCACGTCAGGTGACCGAGCGCTCCGCCGGAGGGGTGAATATGGAGGGTGTCGCGGCCGAGTCGACACCCTCTGCGTTCATGTCATGACAGATAGTCAGATTATCGGTTGATCACCGACGTCTTCATGACTGGAGGAACCCCCGCATGTCAGCTCTGCCTGTCCGCTCCCTGCTGTCCACCGCCGTGGCCACCTGCGCCCTCGGCACGGTGGCCCTGGCCGGTGCGCCCGCGGCAGTCGCCGCCCCCGGCGACAACGGCGACGTCAAGGTCCACCACGCCGGGCGTCCCGACGAGCCGCCCCGTACGCCCGAGAACGACCAGCGCAACGAGCCCAAGGTCTGCACGTTCTACTTCTCCGCCCTCAGCTTCGACGGGCTCCAGGCGCTCACCTGGTCGGTCGTGCCGCAGCCGCTGAAGGGCGGCCTGGTGAAGAGTGGCACGATCACCGTCGATTCCGAGGGCAACGGGTTCACTCCTGACCTGGAACTCTCCGACGGCTTGTACAAGGTCGAGTGGACCTGGCCGGGTCAGATGGGCGCCAAGAAGAGCAAGGTCTTCAAGGTCGACTGCGGCAACTACACCCACCCCCCGCAGAACAGCAACGGCGGTGGCAACGGTCACGGCAAGCCCCCGCACGGCCCCGTCGGCGCGGGCGGTGGCGGTAGCGCCGAACTCGCCGCCGACGACTCCGCCTTCGGTGTCGGAACGGCACTCACCGCGGGCCTCGCCGGTACGGCCGGGCTGATCCTGCTCCGTCTCCGTCGGTCGCGCCGCCGCACCGATGGCGCCGCGTAGGTCCCGCTACACGCGCAGGCAGCGGCGCCTCTTCCGGCTCGCCCGGACGGTGGTGGTGGCCCTGTCACTGGTCGTCGGCGGCATCTGGTGGGCCCAGGACGAGGAACCGTCGGGCCCACCGATCGCGGCCGCCCCGGCCGCGCACGGGGCGGCCGAGGTGCCCGCCGAGGCCCCGGCCGTACCCGCGCACCAGCCCGACCAGAAGCCCCGGGCTCAGCCCACGCCGAAGCCCAAACCGGAGGTGAAGCCCAAGGCGGAGGTGAAGCCCAAGGCGGAGGTGAAGCCCCAGGCAAAGCCGGGGCCCAAGGTGAAACCGGGGCCCAAGGGGTCGCCCGCGCCTCTGGGGCGGTCGCGCCCCACCGGCCTCGCCGTCCCGGCGATCACCATCGAGGCGCCGGTCGTCGGGCTGGGGCTGGACTCGTCCGGTCGGCTCGCCACCCCACCGGTCGACAACCCGCGCGTCGTCGGCTGGTACCGGCAGGGCCCCACGCCGGGCGAACGCGGCACGGCCATCGTCGTCGGCCACCGCGACACCCGCACGGGACCCGCCATCTTCCTCAACCTCAACGCGCTCAGCCCCGGCAACACCGTCCGGGTCGCCCGGGCGGACGGCCGGGTCGCCGTCTTCACGGTCGACAAGGTCCGCACGTACACCAAGGCCGAATTCCCCGACAGTGAGGTGTACGGCTCCACGGGCCGGCCGGAGCTGAGGCTCCTCACCTGCGGCGGAGCGTTCGACCGGAAGAAGGGCTACGAGGCGAACGTCGTCGTCTACGCCCACCTCACGGATCTCGACCGGAAGATCTGACCGCGTTTCAGGCGGACGCCGTCCGGCGGGCCCACGCCACCCTGGTGCGTGCCCGCCGGATACGGCGGCTCCGCCGCGTACGCAGCCGCCCGGTCGACCCGCCCTGACGCCGCACGTCGAGGCCGGGCAGGACCAGGCCAGGCCAGGCGCGGCCCGGCCTTGCCGGGCAGGACCAGGCCAGGCCAGGCGCGGCCCGGCCTTGCCAGGCAGGACCAGGCCAGGCCAGGCGCGGCCCGGCCTTGCCAGGCTCTGCCCGGCCTGGCCCCGCCGGCGCGCGGCGACGCCCCGGCCCGGCCCGACGCGGACTGGTCCTCTCCGATCTGGCCTGGCCCGCAGCCGTGCCGCGCCGGCCCGACGCGGCTTGGTCCCGCCTGGTCCGGTCCGGCCCGGTCCGGTCCGGTGCGCCGTAGGGTGCGCCCCCGAGCTCGGCACGGCCCGCCGCACGGCGCCGGCCTCCCATCTCCGCGAGCCGCTCGCCGGCCCGCTCCGCAGGTACCCCCTCGGCGGCCGCCACCTCGGCCGCCCCTCCGGCGTGCCCGCGGGCCGGGAGCCCAGACCGCTTGCCGGCCCCCCGCCGCGAGTCACCGGGATCAGAGCCCACCACCCCCCAACACCTCAGGGATGCACGCATGCCCCACCCCCTGCTCGCCACCCGTCGCCGCCTGGCCGCCTGCGCCGCCGGGCTGCTGATCGTCACAGGTGCCCCCACCGCGTACGCCACGCTCGGGGACGAGACGGCTCAGGGGTCCGCCGTCTCGACCGCGCGGAGCCGCGGAGCCGCGTACCTGGAGACCCGGCTGTTCTTCGGGACCGAGCGGCCCGACGGCGGGCCCGACGTCACCGACCGGCAGTTCATGGCCTTCGTCGACAAGGAGGTGACGCCCCGCTTTCCCGGCGGGCTCACGGTGCAGGACGGCCGTGGACAGTGGCGGGACGGGAACGGCACCATCGAGAGGGAGCGTTCGTACGAGCTGATCCTGCTGTACCCGGCGGCCGAGGCGACGGTCCATGATCCGCAGATCGAGCGGATCAGGCGGGCGTACCGGACCGCCTTCGCGCAGGAGTCGGTGGCGCGGCTCGACGAGCCGACCCGCGCCGACTTCTGAGGACCGGCGGCCTTGAGACGTGGGCCACGGCGGGCGGCCCTGGCGCCAGAAAACTAACAGCGCTAGTTTGGGTCCGACGCGAACCGGTCGGTGACGTGAGGAGACAGCGGATGAAGGCCCACGACGCGATGTACATCGGCGGGGAGTGGCGCCCCGCCTCCTCCACGGACACCATCCCGGTGATCAATCCGGCGGACGAGCAGGTCATCGCCCACGTCCCGGCGGGCACCGCCGAGGACGTGGACGCCGCCGTACGCGCCGCCCGCGCCGCCTTCCCCGGCTGGGCCGCCACCCCGCCCGCCGAGCGCGCCGCCCGCATCGGCGCCCTCCGTGACGCGCTCGTGGCCCGCGCCGAGGACATCGCCGCGACGGTCACGGCCGAGTTGGGAGCCCCGCCCAAGCTCGCCGCCGCCGTCCACACCGGACTGCCGATCGCCGTCGCCGGCTCCTACGCCGAACTCGCGGCCACCCACCCCTTCGAGGAGAAGGTCGGCAACTCCACCGTCTACTCGGAGCCCGTCGGCGTCGTCGGCGCGATCACCCCGTGGAACTACCCGCTCCACCAGATCGTCGCCAAGGTCGCCCCCGCGCTCGCCGCCGGCTGCACCGTCGTCCTCAAGCCCGCCGAGGACACCCCGCTGACGGCCCAGCTCTTCGCCGAGGCCGTCCACGAAGCCGGTGTCCCGGCCGGGGTGTTCAACCTCGTCACCGGGCTCGGCCCGGTCGCCGGTCAGGCGCTCGCCGAACACGAGGACGTCGACCTGGTCTCCTTCACCGGCTCGACCGCCGTCGGCAAGAAGATCGGCGCCGCCGCGGGCGGAGCCGTCAAGCGCGTCGCCCTGGAGCTCGGCGGCAAGTCCGCCAACGTCATCCTGCCCGGCGCCGACCTCGGCAAGGCCGTCGCCGCCGGCATCGCCAACGTCATGTCCAACTCCGGGCAGACGTGCAGCGCCTGGACCCGGATGCTGGTCCACACCGACCGGTACGACGAGGCCGTGGCCCTCGCCGCCGAGGCCGTCGCCAAGTACGTCCCCGGGGAGCGCGTCGGCCCGCTCGTCAACGCCAAGCAGCAGCAGCGCGTCCGCGGTTACATCGAGAAGGGCGTCGCGGAAGGCGCCCGGATCGTCGCCGGCGGTCCCGAGGCCCCGCGGGAGACCGGCTACTACGTCTCCCCGACCGTCTTCGCCGACGTCACCCCCGGCATGACCATCGCGCAGGAGGAGATCTTCGGGCCGGTCGTCTCGATCCTCCGGTACGAGGACGAGGACGAGGCCCTCGCCATCGCCAACGGGACCGTCTACGGCCTCTCCGGCGCCGTCTGGGGAGAACCGGAGGCGGCCGTCGCCTTCGCGCGCCGTATGGACACCGGCCAGGTCGACATCAACGGCGGCCGCTTCAACCCGCTGGCCCCCTTCGGCGGCTACAAGCAGTCGGGCGTGGGGCGCGAACTCGGCGCCCACGGTCTCGCCGAGTACCTCCAGACCAAGTCCCTCCAGTTCTGAGCGCCCGAGGAGTCACGAGCGTGAGCGTCATCCGTGCCGCCGTCCTGCCCGCCGTCGGGGCTCCTCTGGAGATCACCGGCATCGAACTCCCCGAACCGGGGCCCGGACAGGTCAGGGTCCGCCTGGCCGCCGCCGGGGTGTGCCACTCCGACCTCTCCCTGACCAACGGCACCATGAGGGTGCCCGTCCCGGCGGTCCTCGGCCACGAGGGCGCCGGAACGGTCGTCTCCGTCGGCGAGGGCGTCGCCCATGTCGCCCCCGGCGACGGGGTCGTTCTCAACTGGGCGCCGTCCTGCGGCTCCTGCCACCACTGCTCGATCGGGGAGGTATGGCTCTGCGCCGACGCCCTGACGGGGGCGGGGAACGTGTACGCCGTCTCCGAGGACGGCACCGAACTCCACCCCGGGCTGAACGTGGCCGCCTTCGCCGAGGAGACCGTCGTCGCGGCCAACTGCGTGCTGCCCGTCCCCGACGGAGTCCCGCTCACCGACGCCGCCCTGCTGGGCTGCGCCGTCCTCACCGGCTGGGGCGCGGTCCACCACTCCGCCCGGGTGCGGGAGGGGGAGTCCGTCGTCGTCTTCGGCGCCGGCGGCGTGGGTCTCGCCACCCTCCAGGCCGCCCGGATCGCCGGCGCCTCGCCGATCATCGCCGTCGACGTGTCGCCGGAGAAGGAGGCCCTGGCGCGGGCCGCCGGAGCCACCGCGTACGTCGTGGCCTCCGCGACGACCGCCAAGGAGATCCGGAAGCTGACGGGCGGCCACGGCGCCGACGTGGCCGTGGAGTGCGTCGGCCGCGCCACCACCATCCGTACCGCCTGGGACTCCACCCGCCGCGGTGGCCGCACGACGATCGTCGGCATCGGAGGCAAGGACCAGCAGGTCTCCTTCCACGCCCTGGAGCTCTTCCACTGGGGCCGCACCCTCTCCGGCTGCGTCTACGGCAACTCCGATCCGGCGAAGGACCTCCCGGTCCTCGCCGACCACATCCGCTCCGGCCGCCTCGACCTGAGCACCCTGGTCACCGAGCACATCACCCTGGACGGCATCCCGGACGCCTTCGCCAACATGCTGGCGGGCAAGGGCGGCCGGGCGCTCGTGATCTTCTAGGGGGTGTCTCGTCGATCAGCCCGGATCAGCGAGCGGTGTCGAGCGTGCGTGCCAGGCGTCGCGAGCCCGGCAAGATCGACGAGACACCCCCCAGGGAGCGGCCCCGACGGGTGACGGTGGAGCGCGGAGGCCCGGGGTGCCGTGGTCCGTCAAGCGCGCGGCCGGGGCCGGCGCCTGAGAAACGCGTAACCGACGGCTACGGTGGACGCGACGACAAGGCCGAGACCCAGGCCGGTCTCCCAGTCCGCGGGACCGAAGGCTCCGCCGATGCCACCCTGGGCCCCTCGTGTGGGCATCACGGTCGGCCGGTGGGAGGGAACGACGACCGTGCCACTCCGCCGCGGCAGTACTTCGCAGGCGATCTGGTCGTCCTGCCCCTGGTCCTCGTCGAGCCGGTGCGGGTCGCTCGGGTCCCTGTTGAACTCGGCCTGGGCATCCTCCTGAAAGGCGAAGTCCCGGCAGTCGAGATCCTGCGCGTGCGCCGCCCCCGCCAGAGGGACGACGGATGCGAAGGCCAGGGCTATGCCGGCGACGGCGGTGCGGTGTTTCATGTGCGCCTCCTCGTGGTCGGTGTGACCGTCGATTCGACGCTACGAGCGGGAAGGCCGAACGGCTCGGGACAGTGGGCCGAATGGCGCTGCCCCTCAGACGGTCTCGACGCTCTCGGCCGGGGTCTTCTCGGGCTTGGGACGGGAGCGGGACACCGCCACGCCCGCCAGGCAGAGCGCGCCGCCGGCCAGGGTGAGCAGGCCCGGGAGTTCGCCGAGGAAGAGCCATGCCATGAGGACGACCAGGGCCGGTACGGCGTACGTCGTCGCGCCCATCCGGCCCGCGGTCGTACGGGCCAGGGCGTAGGCCCAGGTGGTGAAGGCGAGGGCGGTCGGGAAGACGCCGAGGTAGACCATGTTCAGGGTCGCGGGGAGCGGAGCCCGGCTCGCCTCGGCGATCAGTTGTCCGGCGAAGGGCAGACAGGCGACCGAGCCCACCAGGCAACCGAAGGTGGTGACCTGGAGGGCGCTTCCGTGCGCCAGGGCGGGCTTCTGGGCGACGACACCGCCGGCGTACGCGATGGCCGCGACCAGGCAGAGCAGGACGCCGAGGACCGAGGCGTGGCCCTCGCCGGACATCGACAGGCCGACGGCGACCGCGCCGGCGAAGGACACCACCATCCCCGCGATCAGCCGCGGCGGCAGCGACTCGCGCAGGAACCGGGCGCCGAGCAGCGCGATCAGGATCGGGCCGATGTTCACGACCATCGCGGCGGTACCCGCGTCGACCTCCTGCTCGCCCCAGTTGAGCGCCACCATGTACGCGCCGAACCACAGCAGACCGGAGACGAGGATCCCCGGCCAGGCCGCCCGGG
Organism: Streptomyces sp. NPDC006551; assembly: GCF_040611675.1. Lineage (NCBI taxonomy): Bacteria > Bacillati > Actinomycetota > Actinomycetes > Kitasatosporales > Streptomycetaceae > Streptomyces > Streptomyces sp. NPDC006551. The sequence continues at coordinate 60,858 of NZ_JBEXOT010000023.1, read as the reverse complement.
GCGGCACCCCTTCCCGGCGTATCAGGAGCACGGCGCCGAGGACGAGCGCCCCGGCGAGCAGTCGGCCGAGGGCGAGGGCGCCGGGGGAGTAGGCGGCCCCGGCGCTGCGGATGGAGACGAACGCGGAGGCCCACAGGACGACCGTGACACCGGCGGCGGCGAGAGCGAGCCGGGAGGTTGCGGGGGAGCTGGTCATGCGGAGACCGTAGGGCCCCGACCTTTCGGCGGTCACCGAATTATCACCGGCGTGATGCCCAGTACCCGGTGGAGGGCGTCCTCCCCCTCGGGAGTCACCTTCACGGCCCGCTCGGACCCGATCCGCACGCACCAGCCGTTCTCCAGCGCGTGCCGGCACAGCGCCGCACCCGCGATACCGGCCAGGTGCGGCTTCCGCTCGGTCCAGTCGAGGCAGCCCCGGGCGACCGGCCGCCGCCCTCTGGCCTCCAGGGGGATGCCCAGCTCCCCGAACCAGTCCACGCCCCGGTCCGTGAGCGCGAACCCGGTGTCCTGGCGGAGCAGTCCGCGTACGGTCATGGCCTCGGTGATCGCGATCCCGAGCCGCCCGGCCAGGTGGTCGTAGCAGGTACGCCCCCGCGCCATCGCCTGGCCCGCGCTCGCGGCCCGCAAGGTGTGCGGCGGCTCCGGGACGGCGGGCTCGGCGCGGGCCGCGAGGTCCTCGACGAGGTGGGCGACGCCGGGGTCGGCGAGGCGAACGTAACGGTGCCTGCCCTGTCGCTCCTCGGCGAGCACCCCGCCCGCGACGAGCTTCCCGAGATGCTCGCTGGCGGTGGACGGCGCCACGCGCGCGTGCCGGGCCAGCTCCCCGGCGGTCCAGGCGCGCCCGTCGAGCAGGGCGAGCAGGAACGCGGCGCGGGTCTCGTCCGCGAAGAGCGCCGCGAGCGCGGCGAGGTCTCTGGGTGCCATGGGAACCAGGGTCCCGCACGCACTGTTCGGCAGCGGCCGAACGGTTCCTCCGGCGTGCTCCAGCCGCGGCGTCCGGCCGTACCGCCGCTATGAGCCGCTCACCGACTCCTGCTTCGGCCACTTCCCCCGTGCCCCCGCCTCGTACTGCATCGCCAGCCCGTCGAGCAGCGCCCGCAGCCCCGTGTCGAACGCCCCCTCGTCGACCTTCTGGCGGTGCTCCGCCAGGAGGTGCGCCTGGCCGAGGTGAGGGTAGTCGGCCGGGTCGTACGCCGTCTCGTCGTCGACGAAGCCGCGGGCGAAGGAGCCGAGCGCCGAGCCGGTGACGAAGTACCGCATCAGCGCGCCGATGTAGGTCGCCTGGGCCGGGGGCCAGCCCGCCCGGACCATGGCGCCGAAGACGGCGTCCGCCACGCGCAGGCCCGCCGGACGACGGCCGGGGCCCTGGGCCAGGACCGGGACGATGTTCGGGTGGTCGGCGAGCGCGGCGCGGTAGGAGGCGGCCCAGTCGTGCAGGGCCGTACGCCAGTCGCGGTCGTCGTCCTCGTCGAACATCGACAGGTCGACCTTCGCGCTGACCGCGTCGGCGACGGCGTCGAGGATCTCGTCCTTGGTGCGGAAGTGGTTGTAGAGCGACGGCCCGCTCACCCCCAACTCGGCCGCGAGACGGCGTGTGGAGACGGCCGCGAGGCCCTCGGCGTCCACGAGCGCGCTCGCCGTCTCTACGATCCGGTCTCTGCTCAGGAGGGGCTTGCGCGGTCGGGCCATGGCGCACATAGTAGGCGTGCACCCTGGAAACTAGCAGTGCTAATTAAATCGCCCGAAGGTCGGTGTCGCAGTGAATCTGGAGCTGAGCGAGGAGCAGGCGGCCGTACGGCAGCTCGCCGAGGACTTCGTCGCGCGCGAGGTCGCTCCCCATGTCGTCGCGTGGGACCGCGCCGAGAACGTCGACAAGTCGATCGTGAAGAAGCTCGGCGCGGTCGGCTTCCTCGGCCTCACCATCCCGGAGGAGTACGGCGGCTCGGGCGGTGACCACCTCGCCTACTGCCTGGTCACCGAGGAGCTCGGCCGCGGCGACTCCTCGGTGCGCGGCATCGTCTCCGTCTCGCTGGGCCTCGTCGCCAAGACAGTCGCCTCCTGGGGGAGCGAGGAGCAGAAGCGGGAGTGGCTGCCCCGGCTCACCGCGGGCGACGCGGTCGGCTGCTTCGGTCTGACCGAGCCCGGGACCGGCTCCGACGCCGGGAACCTGACCACCAAGGCCGTCCGCGACGGCGACGACTACGTCGTCAACGGTTCGAAGATGTTCATCACCAACGGCACCTGGGCCGATGTCGTCCTGCTCTTCGCCCGCACCAACGACACCCCCGGCCACAAGGGCGTCTCCGCCTTCCTCGTCCCCACCGACGCCCCCGGCCTCACCCGCCGCACCATCCACGGCAAGCTCGGCCTGCGCGGTCAGGCGACCGCCGAGCTGGTCCTGGAAGACGTCCGCGTCCCGGCCTCCGCCATGCTGGGGTCGGAGGGAAAGGGCTTCACCATCGCCATGTTCGCCCTGGCCAAGGGCCGCATGTCGGTCGCCGCCGGCTGTGTCGGCATCGCGCAGGCGGCCCTGGACGCCGCCGTCCGCTACGCCGGGGAGCGCGAGCAGTTCGGCAAGCCGATCGCCTCCTACCAGCTGGTGCAGGAGCTCATCAGTGACATCGCCGTCGACGTGGACGCCGCCCGGCTGCTGACCTGGCGGGTCGCCGATCTGATCGACCGGGGCGAGGAGTTCGCCACCGCCGCGTCGAAGGCGAAGCTGTACGCCTCCGAGGCCGCGGTCCGCTCGGCGAACAACGCCCTCCAGGTCTTCGGCGGTTACGGCTACATCGACGAGTACCCGGTGGGCAAGCTGCTGCGCGACGCGCGCGTGATGACGCTGTACGAGGGCACCAGCCAGATCCAGAAGCTGATCATCGGCCGCGCGCTGACGGGCGTCTCCGCCTTCTGAGTCCTCGCGACGAGTCCCGCGACGAGTCCCGCGACGGGGCCCCGCGATGAGTACGCGCTGAGTATCCGGACGGATGTGGCGGGCGCCACATCCGTTCGATGCTGTCCGGCATGAGCGACACACCGGTCAAGCAGCAGAACACGGCCGCCTACTACATGCAGGCCGTCATCTCCTTCGGGCTCGCCCTCGCGGCCGTGAGCATCGGCATCTTCAACCTGGACGCCGACGCCTGGGTGCGGTCCTTCCTCGCCATCGCGGTCCTCTACCTCACGACCTCCGCCTTCACCCTCGCCAAGGTGGTCCGCGACCGCCAGGAGGCCGGCCAGATCGTCAGCCGGGTCGACCAGGCGCGGCTCGAGAAGCTCCTCGCGGAGCACGACCCCTTCCAGAAGCTCTGAGCCGAGCCGGCTCTGAGTGAAGCCGACTCCGAGTGAGCCGTCTCCGAGTGCGCGGCTTCGAGCGCCGCTTCTCTAAGCGCTTGCTCAGCTTCGTTGTATGGTGTTCGTCCTGACCGGCTGGAGAAGGGGCGAACGATGAGCGCGGCGGACGCGGCGGAGGAGACGCCCGGCGGCGAGGACGTGCCGTGGGGCGAGGTCACGCCCGAAGCGGCCAGGCGGCTGCTGGTGGCGGCCGTCGAGGCCTTCGCCGAGCGGGGGTACCACGCCACCACGACCCGTGACATCGCCGGCCGTGCCGGGATGAGCCCTGCCGCGCTCTACATCCACTACAAGACCAAGGAAGAGCTGCTCCATCGGATCAGCCGCATCGGCCACGACAAGGCCCTGGAGATCCTCCGGGCCGCGGCCGACGGCGACGGCACGGCCGGTGAGCGGCTCGCCGACGCGGTGCGCTCCTTCGTGGGCTGGCACGCCGAACGCCACACCACCGCGCGGGTCGTCCAGTACGAGCTCGACGCGCTGGGCCCCGAGCACCGCGCCGAGATCGTGCGGCTGCGCCGCGAGTCCGACGCGGCCGTGCGCCGGATCATCGACGAGGGCGTGGAGGCGGGGGAGTTCGACGTACCGGACGTGGCGGGTACCACCGTCGCGGTGCTCTCGCTCTGCATCGACGTCTCGCGCTGGTTCAACACCCAGGGCCGCAGGACGCCGGACGAGGTCGGCGCGCTCTACGCCGACCTCGTCCTGCGGATGGTCGGCGCTCAGAAGTAGTAGCGCGACACCGACTGGGCGACGCACACCGGCTTGTCGCCGCCCTCGCGCTCCACGGTCACGGTCGCGGTCACCTGCACACCGCCGCCCGCCTCCGTCACCTCGGTCAGCACCGCGCCGGCGCGCACACGCGAGCCGACGGGCACGGGCGCGGGGAAACGGACCTTGTCGGTGCCGTAGTTGAGGCCCATCTTCATGCCCTCGACGCGCATGATCTGCGGGACGAGCGTCGGCAGCAGCGACAGCGTCAGATAACCGTGTGCGATGGTCCTCCCGAACGGACCGGCGGCGGCCCGCTCCGGGTCCACGTGGATCCACTGGTGGTCACCGGTCGCCTCGGCGAAGAGGTCGATCCGCTTCTGCTCGATCTCCAGCCAGTCGCTGTGGCCCAGCTGCTCGCCGACGGCGGCGCGCAGCTCCTCGGCGGAGGTGAAGATCCTCGGCTCTGCCATGTTCCCGCTCCCTGCCTCTCACCCGATGTCGCTCTACATCTAAGCGACTGCTTAGTTTGGCCGGGGTGGAGGGCTGTGTCAATGGGCCGGTGAGGCCGCGCAGTAGGGTTCGAGGGGTGCCACAGATTCCGGAGAAGATCCACGAGCTCACTGTCGGACAGCTCTCCGCGCGTAGCGGAGCGGCCGTGTCCGCCCTGCACTTCTACGAGTCCAAGGGGCTGATCACCAGCCGCCGCACCAGCGGGAACCAGCGCCGTTACGGCCGCGACACCCTGCGCCGGGTCGCCTTCATCCGGGCCGCCCAGCGCGTCGGCATCCCGCTGGCGACCGTCCGCGACGCGCTCGCCCAGCTCCCCGAGGAGCGCACGCCCACCAACGAGGACTGGGCGCGGCTCTCGGCGACCTGGCGCACCGAGCTGGACGAGCGGATCAAGCAGCTCGGGCGGCTGCGGGACCACCTGACCGACTGCATCGGCTGTGGGTGCCTGTCCCTGCAGAACTGTGTGCTGTCCAACCCGGACGATGTGATCGGCGAACGGATGACGGGCTCGCGGCTGCTGTCGGAGCGGCGCGCCGCGAAGGAGTAGCCCGGCGCCACGCCGGGACGGCCCGGGCATGGGGCAGGGGCCCGCCACCCCCGTGGGCGGGCCCCTGCGGTTCCCGGTGCGCGGCGGCTCTACTCGTACTCGGTGCCGCCCTTGCGGGTCAGATACGCCGGGCTGACCGCCTTGGCGATGGCACGGCCGCCCACGACGGGGCTGTACCGCTCGGTCGCCGGACGGATCACGACGCCCTCGCGCAGATGCAGCGCCCGCCCGGACACGGTCTCCCGGCCGCTCGCCAGGTCGAGCACCGTGGCGGGGTCGTACGGTCCCGCGTACAGCCGCGGTACGAGGGGCAGTTCGCCCGGCTCCAGGACGGCGGCCGCGTCCAGCCACCGCACTTCGCCGTCGATCTCGGCCGAGACGTCGAAGACGGCGTAACCGAGGCCCTGGGTGCGGGCGTCGGCGCCGTACCCGAGATCCTGCACGCCGGAGCCGTAGACCTCGCCGAACAGGCCGACCCGGCGCGCGCCGAGCCGCTCGGCCAGGCGCGCGGCGACGGCCGGGGCGTCATGGCCCAGGATCGCGCGCCAGTACAGATTCCGCGGATCCTCCTTGAGCGCCAGGCCCTTAGCGCCGAACCCCTTCGAGGAGACCTGGACCCGGCCGTCCTCGGCGAAGTACGTCATCAGACAGGCCGAACCGTGCAGCTTCTCCGTCAGGACCACCGGCTCGCCGGGCTCGAAGATGCCCGGATACCGCTGGAGGTTCTCGATGTCGACCCAGGGCAGGAGATCGGGCGCCGCCTCCACGTCCCCGCTCATCGTCGGCGGGATCGGCGGCGCCCATTTGGTGATCCCCAGCACCTCCGCGAAGTCGGTCCCCTCCGCGGCCGCCTGCACCAGGTCCACGTCCGCGAGCGCCTTGGGCCGGCACACCAGTCCCTGCGACAACTCGCCCCGCAGCCGTACCGCCTTGACCCGGTCCGAGGACTTTCCGGCGAGCCGCCCCGTCAGGCCCAGCTCGTCGACGAGCGCGGCGGGCAGCACGGCCTGCTCCGGGATGTAGAGCGCGGCGTCACCACTGCGATACGCACCCTTGGCGACGACGGCCCGATAGAGGCCCACCTGGGCCAGCTCGAGGGCGTCGGCGTTCGGGTGTGCGTGGACGGTCAGCAGTTCGGCGGTGACGCGCAGCGTCGACATGTCAGTTCTCCGGTCCCTCAGGTGTCGTTCTCATCGCCGGACACTCTGCCCGTGCCGAATTCCCCTGGGCGAACCGTTTTTCGCTCTGTTATAGGGAGCGTGCCGCCCCCGCCACGGCGGCCGTGACCAGCTCGGCGTTGGAGCCCGCCGGGCGCCCGTCCGGCAGGAACAACGTGTCCTCCAGACCGATGCGGGTCGCCAGGCCGAGGCGGCGGGCCAGGCGCAGGACCGGCCAGGCACCGGCGTCCTCGCCGTGAAGGAGGACAGGGGCGCGGCCCGGTGCGGAGCCCTGTTCGGTGCGGTGGCCGGGAGCGGAGGCCCGTTCGGCGAGGCGGCCGGAAGCAGGCCCCAGTTCGGCGAGAAGGGATTGCGCGGTCGCCTCCGCGGTCACCGGGTCCGGGTCCGTGACCTCCGCCAGGATCCGCAGGACCCGGGGAGCGAGGGGCGAACGAAGGAACCGCGCCGGGCCGTCCGTACCCGACCAGAGGCCCGCCTCCACCCCCACACCACGCTCCAGGAGCGTCGCCGCCAGCTCCTCCGCGCCCGGCTCGTGCCAGTTCACCGAGGCGTGGTCGGGGAGCACCGTCCAGGAGCGGACGCGCTCGACCCTCCGTACCGGATCGGGCTCCGCCCACGCACCGGTCGTCACTCCCACCGGGACGTCGACCGCCGCGCGGATCGCCGTCAGGGTCTCCGCCAGCACCCGGGGCGAGAGCGTGTCGCCGCCGCACGGCGTCTTCGGATGGACATGGACGTCCCGCGCCCCGGCGGCGACCGCTCGCGCCGCCTCCTCGGCCATGGCCGCCGGCGACATCGGCACGGCCGCCGAGTCCCCGGGCCCGCGGCCCCCGTTGAGACAGACCTGGATCAGCACGTCATTCGTGCCTCAGGCCGCCGACACCAGCCGGGGCAGGGACCTCTCCCGCGCCCGCGCCAGCGCCCGCGAGGTGAGGACCGCTCGGGGCACGACCACACCGCAGTCCCCGCACACCGGCCCGAACCACGGCTCGTCGGCCAGGTCGGGACGCCACTCGATCCGCTGCCCCGCGCACACCGGGCAGTGCTCGCCCGGGTCCGACTCCAGGGCGGCGATCAGCCGCCGCAGCACCTCGGCCAGCGGCTCCGACGGGTGGACGGCCGGATCGTCGCACCGCGCCACCCCGTTGCCGCCCCAGGTCCGCCGGTGCCAGTCGTCGAGCGCGCCGGGCCGGCGCAGCCCGTCGTGCTTCTCCCGCCGTCGACGCTCGGCGAACTCCCTCTCGTACGCGAGCCACACCGCCCGCGCCTCCTCCAGCTCCTCCAGCGCGGCCACCAGCCGCCCAGGATCGAGTTCGCGGTCCTCGGGCCCGAACCTGTGCCTGCGGCACAGGTGGTCCCAGGTCGCACGGTGCCCGTAAGGGGCGAACCGCTCCAGGCACTTGCGCAGGGAGTACCTGCGCAGCGCCGTGTCGCACCCCGGATCGCGCACCTGTCTCGCAAGACTCCGGAAACCGGCCATCGCTCCGCACCTCCGTCGCTCGTACTTCGGCGTCAAGGACGTTATGGGATGGACGAACGAGTGCCCCGTCCTGTTCCATTCAAAATTCGATGGGCCCCATCAGAAGACCGGAAACGACCGTTGTGGGGATTCGGAAAAAGTGACGGTTGCTCACCTTACCGACCGGTCCTACCGCCAGTAACCTCCGGCGCATCGGCCTCCCCGAGGAGCAACCATGCGACGACGCACCGGACGACTCAGAATCACCCTCGCCGCCGTACTCGCGCTCGGCGCGGGCCTGTCGGCGCCCCTCCCGAACGCCTCGGCCACCGCCGGGACACCCGTGCCCGACCTCTGCGGAAGCCAGTGCGCGGACATCCTGCCGCCCGGGCAGAACGGCAACGCCACCCTCGCCGACATCCTCGCGCACCGGACGCTGGGGACCCGCCCCGCCCACTCCTCCGACCAGCTCGGGCGTTACGACGCGCTCGTCGGCGGATACGGCACGCTCACCGACGCCAAGCTGGCCGAATTCTTCAACGACTCCTCCTTCGGCGTACCGGCCGACCAGGTCGAGTCGGTCACCCGGCCCCGCGAGGACGTGACCATCACCCGGGACAAGAAGACAGGCGTCCCGCACATCAAGGGCACCACCCGCTACGGAACCGAGTTCGGCGCCGGGTTCGCCGCCGCGCAGGACCGGCTCTGGATGATGGACCTCTTCCGGCACATCGGCCGCGGCGAACTCACCTCCTTCGCCGGCGGCGCCCTCGCCAACCAGGGACTTGAGCAGCAGTTCTGGCCCCAGGCCCCGTACACCGAGGCCGACTACGAAGCCCAGATCGCCCACATCAAGGCCAACGAGGGCGAGCGCGGCGCGCTCGCCATGGCCGACGCGCAGGCGTACGTCGACGGCATCAACGCCTACCGGAAGGCGGCGAAGGACGGGCGCTACTTCCCTGGCGAGTACGTCCTCACCGGCAAGGTCGACGCGATCACCAACATCGGCGAGATCCAGCCCTTCAAGGTCACCGATCTGATCTCCATCGCCTCCGTCGTCGGCGGCCAGTTCGGCGGCGGAGGCGGTGGCGAGGTCCAGGCCGCGCTCTCCCTGCTCGCCGCGCAGAAGAAGTACGGCGTGGTGGAGGGCACCCGGGTGTGGGAGTCGTTCCGCCAGCGTAACGACGCCGAGGCCGTCCTCACCGTGCACGACGGCACCTCCTTCCCGTACGCCGAGAAGCCCGCGCGGCCGCGCGGCACCGCCCTGCCCGACCCCGGATCGGTCCGTCCCGAACAGCTCGTGTACGACCGCACCGGGTCGGCCGGCACGGACACCAAGTCCCCGCTGAAGGCACCGAAGCAGCTCAGGCCCGCCCAGGGGATGTACGACGACGGTGTCATCGACCCGCGTTCGCTCGACCCGAAGAAGGGCATGTCCAACGCCCTGCTGGTCTCCGGCGCCCACACCGCTAGCGGCAACCCGGTCGCCGTCTTCGGCCCGCAGACCGGCTACTTCGCCCCGCAGCTGCTGATGCTCCAGGAGCTCCAGGGGCCCGGCATCTCCGCCCGCGGCGCCGCCTTCGCCGGTGTCGGCATGTACGTCCAGATGGGCCGGGGCCAGGACTACGCCTGGTCCGCCACCTCCGCCGCCCAGGACATCACCGACACCTACGCGATCGAGCTCTGCCAGGACGACGTCCACTACCTCCACCACGGCGTCTGCGTCCCCATGGAGAAGCTGGAGAAGCACAACGCCTGGCAGCCGACCGTCGCCGACTCCACCGCCGCCGGCTCCTACCGGATGCGGGTCTGGCGCACCAGGTACGGCATCGTCACCCACCGCGCCACGGTCGGCGGCAAGCCCGTCGCCTACACGACCCTGCGCACCACCTACCGCCACGAGGCCGACTCCATCATCGGCTTCCAAATGCTCAACGACCCGTCGTACGTCAAGGACGCCCGCTCCTTCCAGCAGGCCGTGTCCCACATCGACTACGCCTTCAACTGGTTCTACGCGGACTCCCGGGAGGCCGCCTACTTCAACAGCGGCATGAACCCGGTCCGGGCCGCCGGCGTCGACCCGGCTCTCCCCGTCAGGGCCGAAGCCGCCTACGAATGGCGCAACTTCGACCCCACCGACAACACCGCCGCGTACACCCCCTTCGCCGCGCACCCGCAGTCGATCGGCCAGGACTACTACATCTCCTGGAACAACCGGCAGGCGAAGGACTACAACACCGCGGGCTTCGGCTTCGGCGCCGTCCACCGCGGCGACCTGCTCGACCAGCGGGTCCGGCGCCTCGTCGAACAGGGCGGGGTCACGCGTGCCTCCCTCACCCGGGCCATGGCCGAGGCCGGGGTCACCGATCTGCGCGGTGAGCAGCTGCTGCCCGAACTGCTGAAGGTGGTCCGCACCGCGCCCGTCACCGACCCGGCGCTCGCGACCGCGCTCCAGCAGCTCGACTCCTGGCGCGCCGCCGGAGCACCGCGCAAGGAGACCGCGCCCGGCTCGCGCACGTACGGTCACCCCGACGCCGTACGGATCATGGACGCGTGGTGGCCGCTGCTGATCGAGGCCGAGTTCCGGCCCGGCCTCGGCGACGAGCTGTACACCGCGCTGACGGCGAGCCTGGCGACGGACGAGTCACCGGGCGCGAGCCACGGCCCCACCGGCGCGCACGGCGGCTCCGCCTTCCAGTACGGCTGGTGGGGCTTCGCCGACAAGGACCTGCGCCAGGTCCTCGGCCGGCCGGTCCAGTCCCCGCTGGCGCGGACGTACTGCGGCGGCGGCGACCCGGCCGCCTGCCGTGGCGCCCTGCTCGCCACGCTGAAGCAGGCGGTCGCGAAGTCCCCGGCCCAGGTCTACCCCGGCGACGACAGCTGTGCCGCGGGCGACCAGTGGTGCGCGGACTCCCTCCAGCACCGGGCACTCGGCGGTATCACCCACCCGGGCGTGAACTGGCAGAACCGGCCCACCTACCAGCAGGTGGTCGAGTTCCCGGCCCACCGCTGAGGGGCGAACGCCCGGGCCGGGCCGGATCGGACGGCACTACCGTCCGATCCGGCCCGCCCGGGCCACCACCCGCGCCAGCTCCGGATGGCAGATGTCACTGTGCTCGCCGACCACCTCGGCCGCGTCCACGCTGACGCACCCCGACGCCGGCATCCCGCCGTTCAGCGCGGCGGTCAGCGTGAGTGCGACCGTGCCCCGCACGGCCTGGATGCCGTCGTGGCCGATCGCCCACCAGCGTTTGTCGCTGCCGAGGAGCGAATCGGCGTCCCGGGCCAGCCGGGAGGCCAGCGGATAGATCACCCCGAGCGCGGTGTCGTGACGTGAGTAGCAGGCGATCACGGGCCCGTCGACCCGTCCCTGGAGATCGCGCAACGCCCCGCCCTTGCCCGGCTCGTGCGGCAGACTCGCCGCGAACGCGTAGTGCGAGAAGGCCCCTTGGAGCAGCGTCACCGACTTCACGTTCTCCGCGCCGGCGGGCAGCCCGCGCAGCGCGTACGCGACGAGCCGGGCGCCCATGCTGTGTCCGACGAGATGGATCCGCAGACCGGGGGAGGAGCGGGCGAGAGCGCCGAGAAGGGGGCCGAGCCCGCGCTCGCCGACGGTGCCGGCCCGCCGCTTCATCGTGTAGTACGTGGCCTGGCGCAGCGCCTCACGCGCTCCTTTCCAGTAGCGCCCGAGCCGGCCGCCGAACGCCTCGCGCGGGGTGGGCACGGTGCCCGGTCCCGCCGCCTCCTCCAGGCCCTCGGCGAACATCGCGCAGACCGCGACGGGATCACCGAGGAGGAAGTCGGGCACCTCCGGCGCTCCGGGGTCTCCCGCGAAGCCGGCCGATGCCGAGCCGGTGTCGGTCAACTCCCTCAGGAGGTCGCCGAATTCGGTGAACGCGGCCTCGTCGTCCGGCTGGTCCCGCAGCAGGACGGCGAGCCGCTCCACCACCGGCTCCTTGCCGGGATGCGCCGCCGCTACGGCCTCGAAGTCGGGGATCGGCTCGTCCGAGAACATGATCGAGGGCCACACCACCCCCACGTACCCGACCCGTGTCCCGGGCCGCAGCACCTGAGGGAAGGGGGCGAAGAACGCCGCGTACAGACGGTTGGCCACGGACGGTGTGTTGTTCCACCCGTGGGCGAACATCACCAGATCCGTGACGCCCTGCGCGGCGAGGGCCGAGAGCGCCTCGCGCTGCCCGGCCGCGCCGTCGCCGTCCTTGTCGAAGGTGATCTCCCGGTACGGCTCCACACTCATCCCGGCCATGGTCTGCCCCGTCCCTCCACGTCGAGGTGCGCTGCTCCACGGGCATTGTGCCCGCGCGGAGGTGCGGCCAGACGTTCGGCACGGGCGCGCCGCCGAGACTCATCTGGCCGTCAGGGGGTGCACCCCACCCGTTCAGCGGTAGAGCAGATACTCCTCGCGCACGGCGCGGAAGGCGGCCAGATCCGTCGCCCACGCGCCCACCACCTCGTCCGCGTCCGCGCCCGCGTCGATCAGGGTGCGTACGCGGGTCGAACCCGTCAGCTTGTCGATCCAGTTGTCGGGGCGCCAGGCGAAGCCGCTCCACGACCGCTTGGCGCTGATCAGCAACCCGATTCCGGTGCGTACGGGGTCGAAGGCCGCCCGATCGTGCACTTGGACCTGCACCCCGCCGACCGTCCTGCCCTGGAACTTGGAGAAGGTCGGGGCGAAGTACGCCTCACGGAACCGCACGCCCGGCAGCTCCAGGGCGTTCGCCGCCTCCGCCCACCGCCGGTCGACGCCCTCGGCGCCGAGGAGTTCGAAGGGGCGGGTCGTGCCCCGTCCCTCGGAGAGGTTGGTGCCTTCGAAGAGGCAGGTGCCGGGGTAGACGAGCGCGGTGTCGGGCGTCGGCATGTTGGGGCTTGGCGGCACCCACGGCAGCCCGGTCGCGTCGAAGAACTCCGCGCGCCGCCAGCCCGACATCCGCACGGTCTCCAGCTCCACCGGCCTCGTCAGGAACTCCCCGTTGAACAGCCGGGCCAGCTCCGCCACCGTCATCCCGTGCGCCTGCGCGATCGGCTCCCGCCCCACGAAGGTCGCGAACGCCCGGTCGAGGACGGGGCCGAGCGCCGCCCGCCCGGTCACCGGGTTCGGCCTGTCCAGGACGACGAACCGTTTCCCCGCCAGCGAGGCGGCCACCATGCAGTCGTACAGCGTCCAGATGTACGTGTAGAAACGCGCGCCCACGTCCTGGATGTCGAAGACGACCGTGTCCACGCCGGAGGCGGTGAAGACGTCCGCGAGCGGCTGACCGCTCTTGAGGTACGTGTCGTAGACGGGCAGCCCGGTCGCCGGGTCGTCGTAACGGCCCTCCGAGCCACCCGCCTGAGCGGTGCCCCGGAAACCGTGCTCGGGGCCGAAGACCGCCACCAGGTCGACGCGGTCGTCGGCGTGCATGACGTCGACGATGTGGCGGACGTCGGAGGTGACCCCGGTCGGGTTGGTGACGACGCCGACCCGCTCCCCGGCGAGCGGGGCGTAACCATCGGCGGCCAGCCGTGCGAAACCGGTGCGGATCCGGTGGGGCCGGTCGTGCGCGACGGCGGCGGGGGCCCCGACGGCCGTCGCGCCCAGCCCCAGCGCGCCACCGGCGGCCAGCAGACCGCGTCTCGACAGGTTCGACGGGCTCATACGGAGACCTCCTTGATCGCCTTCCCTGACATGGGCACGCACGCTAGCGCGCGGACCGCCCGCGGGGAACGAGGCGTGCGCGGCGAGCCCCCGGCGAAGAGGGCTTCCCAGGCAACATACCGACTGGTTAGTCTGCTGACACTGTCGCAACGGAGAGGCGGATCCCGATGAGTACGGTGCAGGGCGCTGGAGTGGTCGTCACGGGTGCGGGAGGCGGAATCGGGGCCACGCTGGCCCGGCGCTTCGCCGCCGAGGGGGCCCGGGTCGTCGTCAACGACCTCGACCCCGGCCGTACCAAGGCCGTCGCCGAGGAGATCGGCGGCACCGCCGTTCCCGGCGACGCCTCCGCGATCGTCGAGGAGGCCCGCGAGGCTCTCGGCGGCACCGTCGACGTGTGGTGCGCCAACGCCGGACTCGCCTCGCCGGGCGACGCCTTCGCCGACGAGGCCGTCTGGGCCGCCGCCTGGGACGTGAACGTCATGGCGCATGTCCGCGCGGCCCGCGCCCTGCTGCCCGACTGGCTGGAACGCGGCAGCGGCCGCTTCGTCTCCACCGTCTCCGCCGCCGGCCTGCTCACCATGGTCGGCGCCGCGCCCTACAGCGTCTCCAAGCACGGCGCGTACGCCTTCGCCGAATGGCTCTCCCTCACCTACCGCCACCGCGGCGTCAAGGTCCACGCCATCTGCCCCCAGGGCGTGCGTACGGACATGCTCACCGCCGCCGGATCGGCCGGCGAACTCGTCCTCGCCCCCACCGCGATCGAACCCGAGGACGTCGCCGACTCGCTCTTCGACGCCATCGAGGCCGACCGCTTCCTCGTGCTCCCGCACCCCGAGGTCGCCGACTACTACCGGGCCCGCGCCGCCGACCCGGAGCGCTGGCTGGGCAACATGAACCACATCCAGCGGAAGTGGGAAGGGGCGGGCCGATGACCACGAAGGAGTCGATCTACGCCGCGATGCCCTGGCTGGCGCAGCTCAGCGAGGCCCAGCGGGCGCCCATCTCCCCGCCGCCCACCGTGCTCCACGCCTTCCGGGCCGCCGTGGCCCGCACCCCCGAGCACCCGGCCCTCGCCTACTTCGACGCCCGTCTGAGCTACCGCGAGACCGACGCCCTGTCCGACTCCGTCGCCGGTCACCTCGCCGCCCGCGGGGTGGAGCGGGGCGACCGGGTCGCCCTCATGCTCCAGAACAGCCCGCACTTCGTCCTCGCCCTGCTCGGCGCCTGGAAGGCGGGCGCCACCGTCGTCCCGCTCAACCCGATGTACAAGTCGGGCGAGGTCGGCCACGCCCTGCGGGACTCCGGGGCCACCGCGCTGATCTGCTCCGACCGCGCGTGGGTGAGCCATCTGCGGGAGACCGCCGCCGACTCTTCCGTACGGATCGCGCTCACCGCCTGCGAACGCGACCTGCAGACCCGCGACGACCCCCGGGTCCTCGGCTTCGACCGCGTCGCCACCGACGTCGACGACCTGCTCGCCGTCGCCCGCGCCGGACACCCGGCCCCCGCGAACCGCGAGCTCGACGGCGACGACGTGGCCCTGATCAGCTACACCTCCGGCACCAGCGGCACCCCCAAGGGCGCCCTCAACCTGCACCGAGGGGTGATCCACAACGCCGAACGCCAGCGCACCGGGCACCCCGTCCCGCCGGGCGCCGGCTACTTCGCGCTCGCCCCGCTCTTCCACATCACCGGCCTCGTCTGCGAACTCTCCGCCTGCTTCGCCAACGCCGGTACCCTCGTCCTCGCCTACCGCTTCGACGCCGGCGTGGTCCTGGACGCCTTCCTGGAGCACCGGCCCGCCTACACCGTCGGCCCCTCCACCGCCTTCATGGCGCTCGGCGCCCACCCCGAGGCCACCCGCGACCACTTCTCCTCCTTCGTGGTCGTCTCCTCGGGCGGTGCCCCGCTGCCGCCCGCCCTCGTCGAGAAGTTCCGCGCCGGATTCGGCCCGTACATCCGCAACGGCTACGGCCTCACCGAGTGCACCGCGCCCTGCGCCTCCGTACCGCCCGAGAAGGAGGCGCCCGTCGATCCGGCCTCCGGAACCCTCTCCGTCGGCGTCCCCGGGCCCGACACCGTTGTCCGCGTCCTCGACGAGACCGGCGCCGAGGTCCCCTTCGGCGAACAGGGCGAGATAGCCGTCCGCGGCCCCCAGGTCGTCCCCGGTTACTGGGGGCTGCCCGAGGCCACCGCCGCCACCTTCCCCGACGGCGAGCTGCGCACCGGAGACATCGGCTTCATGGACGCGGACGGCTGGCTCTACGTCGTCGACCGGAAGAAGGACATGATCAACGCCTCCGGATTCAAGGTCTGGCCACGGGAGGTGGAGGATGTCCTCTACACCCACCCGGCGGTCCGCGAGGCAGCCGTCGTCGGCATCCCCGACGCCTACCGCGGGGAGACGGTCAAGGCGTACGTGAGCCTGCGCCCGGGGGCGAGCGCCGAGCCCGCCGACCTCTCCGCCTACTGCGAGCAGCGGCTCGCCGCGTACAAGTATCCGCGCGAGGTCGAGATCCTGGCGGAGCTGCCCAAGACGACAAGTGGGAAGATCCTCCGAAGGGAACTGCGTTCCCCCCGATGACCCCCGAATGATGACGAGCACGACGGAAAGGCGGCGGCGCATGGCCAGGACGACGGACGGGAGCGGCACCCCCGTCCCCCAGAGGCTGCTGGCCGCCGCCACCCGGCTCTTCGCGGAGCGGGGGTACGACCGCACCTCCGTCCAGGAGATCGTGGAGGCGGCGGGCGTCACCAAGGGTGCGCTCTACCACTACTTCGGCTCCAAGGAGGACCTCCTCCAGGAGGTCTACTCCCGGGTGCTGCGGCTCCAGCAGGAGCGGCTCGACGCCTTCGCGGACGCCGACGCCCCCGTGGAGCGGCGGCTGCGCGACGCCGCCGCCGACGTCGTCGTCACCACGATCGACAACCTCGACGACGCGTCGATCTTCTTCCGCTCCATGCACCACCTCAGCCCGGAGAAGAACAAGCAGGTACGGTCCGAGCGCCGCCGCTACCACGAGCGCTTCCGCGCCCTGATCGAGGAGGGGCAGCAGGCCGGGGTGTTCTCCACCGCGACCCCGGCCGACCTGGTCGTGGACTACCACTTCGGCTCGGTGCACCACCTGTCGACCTGGTACCGCCCGGACGGCCCGATGACGCCGCAGCAGGTCGCCGACCACCTCGCCGACCTGCTGCTGCGCGCCCTGCGCCCGTAGATTCGCGCTAGAGGTACTTCTTCAGCTCCCGGCGCGCCAGCGAGCGCTGGTGCACCTCGTCGGGGCCGTCCGCCAGCTTCAGCGTCCGCGCCCCGGCCCAGAGCTCGGCCAGCGGGAAGTCCTGCGAGACACCGCCCGCGCCGTGGACCTGGACCGCCTTGTCGAGGATGTCGACCACCGCGCGCGGGGTCGCGATCTTGATGGCCTGGATCTCCGTGTGCGCGCCGCGGTTGCCGACGGTGTCCATCAGCCAGGCGGTCTTGAGGACGAGGAGCCGCAGCTGCTCGACCGTCACCCGGGCGTCGGCGATCCAGTTCTGCACGACCCCCTGCTGGGCGATCGGCTTGCCGAAGGCCGTACGGGATACGGCCCGGCGGCACATCAACTCGATGGCCCGCTCCGCCATGCCGATCAGCCGCATGCAGTGGTGGATGCGGCCCGGGCCGAGGCGCGCCTGGGCGATCGCGAAGCCGCCGCCCTCCTCGCCGATCAGGTTCGAGGCCGGCACGCGGACGTCGTGGAAGAGGACCTCCGCGTGACCGCCGTGGGAGTGGTCCTCGTAGCCGTACACCTGCATCGCACGGCGCACCTCCACGCCCGGGGTGTCGCGCGGCACCAGGATCATCGACTGCTGGCGGCGGACGTCCGCGCCGTCTGGGTCCGTCTTGCCCATCACGATGAAGATCTTGCAGTCGGGGTTCATCGCACCGGAGATGTACCACTTCCGGCCGTTGACGACGTAGTCCCCCCCGTCGCGCTCGATCCGGGTCTCGATGTTCGTCGCGTCCGACGAGGCCACCTCGGGCTCGGTCATCGCGAACGCCGAGCGGATCTCCCCGGCCAGCAGCGGCTCCAGCCACTGCTTCTTCTGCGCCTCGTCGCCGAACTGGGCGAGCACCTCCATGTTCCCGGTGTCCGGGGCGGCGCAGTTGAGCGCCGTGGGCGCCAACTGCGGGCTGCGGCCGGTGATCTCGGCCAGCGGCGCGTACTGGAGGTTGGTCAGTCCCGCCCCGTGCTCCTCGTCGGGAAGGAAGAGGTTCCACAGGCCCTGCCCGCGGGCCTCGGCCTTGAGCTCCTCGACCACGGCCGGGGTGTCCCACGGCGAGGCGAGCCGCGCCCGCTGCTCGTGGGCGACCTGCTCGGCGGGGTAGACGTACTCGTCCATGAAGGCGAGCAGCTTCGCCCGCAGCTCCTCGGTGCGCGCGTCGAATGCGAAGTCCATGGCTGATCAGCCTTCCTGGAGGGTGGTGAGGCCGTGCTCGATGAAGACGGGGACGAGTTCGCCGATGCGGTCGAAGCCGGCGCCGACGGTCTGGCCGAGGGTGTAGCGGTAGTGGATGCCCTCGAGGATCACGGCGAGCTTGAACCAGGCGAAGGCCGTGTACCAGGAGATGGCCGAGGTGTCGCGGCCCGAGCGGGCGGCGTACCGCTCGATCAGCTCGTCGGGCGCGGGGTGTCCGGCGGCGGCCGCGGTCGTGCTGACGGGGGAGTGGGGGATGTCCAGCTTCGCGCTGTACATCACCAGCAGGCCGAGGTCGGTCAGCGGGTCGCCGAGGGTGGACATCTCCCAGTCCAGGACGGCCTTGATGCGGTCGTCCTCGCCGATCAGGACGTTGTCGAGGCGGTAGTCGCCGTGCACGACGGTCGCGGCGGGGGAGGCGGGCAGGTCACGGCCGAGGGTGGCGTGCAGCTCGTCGATGCCGGGCAGGTCGCGGTTGCGCGAGGCGTCGAGCTGCTTGCCCCAGCGGCGCAGCTGCCGGTCGAGGAACCCTTCCGGGCGCCCGAAGTCGCCGAGGCCGACTTCGGCGGGGTCGACGGCGTGCAGATCGACGAGGGTGTCGACCAGTCCGAGGACGGCGGCCCGGGTCCGCTCGGGCCCGAGCGGGGCGAGCTGGCCGGCCGAGCGGTACGGCGTTCCGTCGACGAACTCCATGACGTAGAACGGCGCTCCGAGGACGCTGTCGTCCTCGCAGAGCAGCACCGTCTCCGGGACCGGCACGGCCGTCGGGTGCAGGGCGCTGATCACCCGGTGCTCGCGCTTCATGTCGTGGGCGGTGGCCAGGACATGGCCGAGCGGGGGCCGGCGCACCACCCACCGGCCGGTGCCGTCGGTGACGACGTAGGTGAGGTTGGACCGGCCGCCCTCGATCAGCCGAGCGGTGAGCGGGCCGGCCACCAGTCCGGGCCGCTCGCGGTCGAGGAACCCGCGCAGCTGCTCGGGGTCGAGACCCGGTGGGGGTACCTCCCGCGTCGCGGACTGCGGGGGAGGGGCTGAGCTCATCGTGCGTACCTCCGGAAGCGGTCGTGGGGTCGGCGCCCATGATGACCGACCAGTCGGTATGTCGTCCAGGGCGGGACCTGAAATGCTCTTCCGGGGGCTGGCCCCTGGATCTGGTCCATGAATAGGGTTCACATATGAATTCAGAGCTGCTCGTCGAGGAAGTCCGGCTGACCCCGATCCTCATCTCCGACCCCCCGCTGCTCAACACCCAGGGAGTGCACCAGCCCTACACGCCCCGGCTCATCGTCGAAGTGGTCACGCGCGGCGGTGTCGTCGGTCTGGGCGAGACCTACGGCGACGGCGGGTATCTGGAGCTCGCCCGGCCCCTCGCCGTGGCGCTGCCCGGCCGCTCGGTCACGGACGTGAACGGTTTGTTCGCGCTCGCCGGGGAGGTGTGCGGGGACTCGACGGCCACGGACGGGCGGGTCGACGCGGGCGGGCTGCGAGGCGTGCAGACGGTGGACAAGCTCCGCCTCTCCGTCGTCTCCGCCTTCGAGGTGGCCTGCCTGGACGCCCTCGGCAAGACGCTCGGCCTCCCGGTCCACGCCCTGCTCGGCGGCAAGGTCCGCGACTCCGTCGAGTACAGCGCCTATCTCTTCTACCGCTGGGCCGCCCACCCCGACGGCGGCGAGGCGGACGACTGGGGCGCGGCGCTCGACCACGCCGGCGTCGTCGCCCAGGCCCGCCGCTTCGACCGTAGGTACGGCTTCCGCTCGTTCAAGCTCAAAGGGGGCGTCTTCCCGCCGGAGCGGGAGATCGCCGCGATCCGGGCCCTGGCGGAGGCGTTCCCCGGCCGCCCGCTCCGTCTCGACCCCAACGGCGCCTGGTCCGTGGAGACGTCCCTGGCCGTCGCGCGGGAGCTGAAGGACGTCCTCGAGTACCTGGAGGACCCGGCGAGCGGCACGGAGCCGATGGCCGAGGTGGCGGCCCGTACGGACGTACCGCTCGCGACCAACATGTGCGTCACCACCTTCGAGGAGGTGCCGACGGCCTTCGCCCGTGACGCGGTACGGATCGTGCTCTGCGACCACCACTACTGGGGCGGCCTGCACCGCACCCGCGAACTCGCCGCGCTCTGCCGCACGTACGGGGTCGGCCTGTCGATGCACTCCAACACCCACCTCGGCATCAGCCTCGCCGCCATGACGCAGGTCGCCGCCACCCTCCCCGACCTCCACCACGCCTGCGACACCCACTACCCGTGGCAGACCGAGGACGTCGTCACCGTCCGGCCCGTCTTCCGCGACGGCCGGCTCGCGGTCTCCGACGCCCCGGGCCTCGGCGTCGAACTGGACCGGGACCGCCTGGCGGCCCTGCACCGCCGCTGGCGCGACGACGACGGCACGATGCGCGACCGCGACGACGCGGCGGCGATGCGGGTGGCGGACCCGGCGTGGACGACGCCGGAAGTCCCGCGCTGGTGATGAGTCGAGGGTGTCGAGGCCGCGGGTGATGAGTCGAGCGATGCGGGGACGGACTCGGCTCGGTGGTCGTCCCCGTGCCCGTCGTGCTTCTACCCCTGGGCCTCGGCGAACGCGTCGCCGTACTCCGCCGACGGGATGACGTCCGACCGGGGGAGTCCCGCTTGCGAGGTGGGGGCACCGCCTCGATGGTTCGGGGTATGAAGGCGATCAGCTACAGCCGTTACGGCGGACCCGAGGTGCTCGAGTACGGCGAGCGGCCCGATCCGAAGGTCGGACCGGACGACGTGCTCGTGAAGGTGCGTGCGGCGGCCGTGAATCCCGTCGACTGGAAGGCGCAGGCCGGACACCTCGACGGGATGATGGACGCCGTCTTCCCCGTCATCCCCGGCTGGGACGTCTCCGGAGTCGTCGTGCAGCCCGGAGTCTCCGTCACGGAGTTCGCCGTCGGTGACGAGGTCATGGGCTATGTCCGCGAGGACTTCCTCTCCCGTGGCACCTTCGCCGAGTACGTCGCCGCCCCCGTCCGCACCCTGGCCCGCAAGCCCCGCACCATGGGCTTCGAGGAGTCCGCGGCCCTGCCGCTGGCCGGACTCACCGCCTATCAGGTGTTGCGCCAGGCGCTGGCCGTGCGCTCGGGCGAGACCGTCCTCGTGCACGCGGCGGCCGGCGGCGTCGGCTCCATGGCCGTCCAGATCGCCCGTCACCTCGGCTGCCGGGTCATCGGCGCGGCCCGCGAATCGGGCCAGGACCGGATCAGGGAGCTCGGCGCCGAGCCGGTCCTCTACGACGAGCACACCTTCGCCAAGCAGGTCCGCGCCCTCGCCCCGGCGGGCGTCGACGCCGTCCTGGACACCATCGGTGGCCCGTTCCTCAAGGTCACCCCCGAGGTGCTCGCACCCGAGGGGCGGCTGGCCTCGGTCGCCGACGGCGAGGTCATCGGCCTCGGCGGCCGCTACTTCTGGGTCCGCCCGGACCCCGACGACCTCGCCGCGCTCGCCGTCCTGGCCGAGGAGGGCGTCCTGACGGTACGGGTCGCGAAGACGTACCCGCTGGAACAGGCGGCCGACGCCCAGCGCGCCAACGCGGAGGGCGGCCTGAACGGAAAGGTCGTGGTCACGGTGGAGTGGCCCGACTGACGTCACCCGGTCCGCTCAGACCACGACGGCGACGGCGAACCCGGCCAGCGCGATCGTGCACACGGCAGCCAGCAGCGCGCCACGGTGCGAGAGCGGCCGTGGCCGAGCCGCGTCCAGGGACTGGATACGGCGGTGGGCGACGGCCAGGAACGCGACCCAGACCAGCGCCGACAGCGCGGCCCCCGCCACTCCCGCCGCGGTGATGTCGTCATGGATCGCCTGTTTCGCGGCCAGCACCGCCACGACCGTGCAGGTCAGCGTCGTACGCCGCCAGGCCAGGCGCGTCCGCTCGGGCTGCAGCCCCGGATCCCGTGCCTCCGTCACCGCCCGGCCCAGCCGAAGACGACGACCACGACCATCGTCAGCGCCACCACGGCCACCGCGAGACTCAGCACCGTCGGGAACCGCGACACCGGCAGATCCTCACCCCGGCGCATCGCCCGCTCGCACCGCACCCAGTGGTTCACCGCCCGCAGCGCGCACAGCGCCCCCGCGCCCAGCAGGGCCAGCGCGAGCCCGACCCGTACCCCCCAGCGCAGATCCGGCAGGAACTGGTCGACGGCGAAACCGCCGCCGACGAGCGCGAGCGCGGTCCGGATCCAGGCGAGGAAGGTGCGCTCGTTGGCCAGTGAGAAGCGATAGTCGGGGGTCTCGCCCTCGTCGCGGATCCGCCGCGGCGCGAACCACGACCGCAGGCTCTGTACGAAGTCGCTCACCGGGGCACCCTATCCGTCGGCACCCTCGTCGCCCGTACCCAGCTCGGCGGCGCCCTTTCCGCCCGCGCGGCCTCCACTCGCGCGGCTTCCGCCCGCGCGGCCTCCACTCGCGCGGCTTCCGCCCGCGCGGCCTCCACTCGCGCGGCTTCCGCCGGCGCCGCTTCCACTCGCGCGCTGCCGGCCGGCCGGGCGGCCCGCCCGGAGCGCCGACATCCGCTCGTACGCCGCCAGACCGTCCGGCACCCACTCCCAGGTGCCGAGCCGGGCGGTCAGCTCCTCCTCCGGCATGAAGGCGTGCCAGGCGACCTCCGTCGCCTGCGGGTTCACCGGCAGCTCGCAACGCACCTCGTACACGGCCGACCACCACTTCCCGGCGACGCCCCCGGAGTCGTGGAGGAAGCGGAACAGGGGGGCGGGGCGGGGCAGTCCGCTCACGCCGAGCTCCTCCTCGGCCTCGCGCAGCGCCGCCGCGTCGTACGACTCGCCCGCGCCGAGGACCCCGCCGACGAACATGTCGTACAGCGAGGGGAAGAGCAGCTTCGTGGGGGTGCGGCGGTGCACGAAGATCCGGTCCTGGGCATCCCGTACCAGGACGAAGGCGCAGCGGTGGATCAGGCCCCGCGCGTACACCTCGCCGCGCGGGGCCTGCCCGATCACCTCGTCGTTCTCGTCGACGACGTCCAGGATCTCTTCAGCGGGGTCGGTCATGCCGCCATGAAATCACCGCCCCGCCGCACCTACCGCCCCCGTGCGCGACGGCTCACCGCCCCATGACGTACTTCACCGTCGGACCGGTCGTCCAGCCGCCGTCCACCGCGAGCTCCGCGCCGGTCACGTACGAGGCCGCGTCCGACAGCAGGAAGACGACGGCACCGGCGATCTCCGGAGCCTCGCCGACCCGGCCCATCGGGGTGTTGGGGTACTTGCCCTCGCCCCGCTCGATGCCGACGGAGGCGGTCATCGGCGTGTACGTCATGCCCGGGTGGACCGAGTTGACCCGGATCCGCGCGGTGCCCAGCTCCACCGCGCCGATCTTCGTCAGACCGCGCACACCCCACTTGGAGGCGCCGTAGCCCGCCGTCAGCGCCAGACCCATCAGCCCGGCCGCCGACGAGATGTTGACGATCGAGCCGCCACCGGCCTCCTTCATCGCCGGGATCGCGGTCTTCATACCGATGAAGACCCCGGTCAGATTGGTGTCGAGAACCCTGCGGAAGTGCTCCACCGACTCCGACTCCAGGAAGGACCCGGCCGCTATGCCGGCGTTGTTCACCAGACCGTGCAGCCCGCCGAACTCGGCGACCGCGTAAGCGACGGCGGCGGCCCACTCCTCCTCGGAGGTCACGTCGTGGTGCAGGAAGCGCGCCCGCTCGCCGAGCTCGGCCGCGACCGCCTCGCCCGCGTCGTCCAGGACGTCGGTGAGCACGACGTGCGCGCCGGCGGCGACGGCCTGCCGGGCCGCCTCCGCACCCAGCCCGCGGGCGCCGCCGGTGATCAGCACGGTCTTGCCGGTGAGGTCGTTCATGCGTGGTCCTTTCGGGGATGGCCGGTGATCCGGCGCTGTGCGGCCTGGAGCAGCGCCGTGGAGTCATGTTCAGCTCGGCATGAGAAACGCGAGGCGTTTTCGTCGGGTCGGAACGGTTGACTCGATACATTCATGTATCCAATAGTCGGTCCATGTCGTACGACGCTGATGTGATCGTGATCGGGGCCGGCCTCGCGGGGCTCGTCGCCACCGCCGAACTCGTGGACGCCGGGCGGAGCGTGATCCTGCTCGACCAGGAGCCCGAGCAGTCCATCGGCGGCCAGGCGCACTGGTCCTTCGGCGGGCTCTTCCTCGTCGACTCACCCGAACAGCGCCGCATGCGGATCAAGGACAGCCACGCGCTCGCCCTCCAGGACTGGCTCGGCACCGCCGGGTTCGACCGCGACGAGGACCGGTGGCCGAGGAAGTGGGCCGAGGCGTACGTCGACTTCGCGGCGGGCGAGAAACGCTCCTGGCTCCACGCGCGCGGGGTGCGCTTCTTCCCCGTGGTGGGCTGGGCCGAGCGCGGCGGGTACGACGCCGGCGGTCATGGCAACTCGGTACCGCGTTTCCACATCACCTGGGGTACGGGACCGGGCCTCGTCGCCCCCTTCGAGCGCCGTGTCCGCGAGGGCGTCGCCGCGGGCCGCGTCCAGTTCCGCTTCCGCCACCGGGTGACCGCCCTCGGCCGTACGGCGGGAGCCGTCGACACCGTCAGCGGCGAGATCCTGGAGCCGTCCGCCGCCGCACGCGGCACCGCCAGCAGCCGCGAGGCGACGGGCGCCTTCGCCTACCGGGCCCAGGCGGTGATCGTCACCTCGGGCGGCATCGGCGGCAACCACGACCTCGTACGCCGGCAGTGGCCGGATCGGCTCGGCACCCCGCCCGCGAAGCTGCTCTCCGGCGTGCCCGCCCATGTCGACGGGCTGATGCTCGGCATCGCGGAGGACGCGGGCGCGCACCACATCAACCGCGACCGGATGTGGCACTACACCGAGGGCATCGAGAACTGGAACCCGATCTGGGCCCGGCACGGCATCCGCATCCTGCCCGGCCCGTCCTCGCTCTGGCTCGACGCGCGCGGCCGACGGCTGCCCGTCCCCCTCTTCCCCGGCTTCGACACCCTCGGCACGCTCGAACACATCATGCGCACCGGGTACGACCACACCTGGTTCGTGCTCGACCGGCGGATCATCGGCAAGGAGTTCGCGCTCTCCGGCTCCGAGCAGAACCCCGATCTGACCGGCAAGTCGATCCGTGACGTCATCGGCCGCGCGCGGGAGGACGTGCCCGGCCCGGTGAAGGCGTTCATGGACAAGGGCGTGGACTTCGTCGTCGAGAACGACCTGTCCGCGCTCGTCCGGGGCATGAACGCGCTCACCGACGAGCCGCTCCTCGACGAGGCGGAACTCCGCCGCGAGATCACCGCCCGCGACCGCGAGATCGCCAACCCCTTCACCAAGGACCTCCAGGTGATGGCGGTCCGGGGGGCCCGCAAGTACCTGGGCGACAAGCTGATCCGCACGGCGGCCCCGCACCGGATCCTCGACCCCAAGGCCGGCCCCCTGATCGCCGTACGCCTGAACATCCTCACCCGCAAGTCGCTCGGCGGTCTGGAGACGGATCTGTCGTCGCGGGTGCTGACGGAGGGCGGAGACGTACTGGAAGGGGTGTACGCGGCAGGCGAGGCGGCCGGCTTCGGCGGCGGCGGTGTCCACGGCTACCGCTCCCTGGAGGGCACCTTCCTCGGCGGCTGCATCTTCTCCGGCCGCGCGGCGGGCCGCGCCGCCGCGAAGGCGGTGGGCTAGGGCCCGACAGCCCCCGGCCGGTGAGCCGCACGGAGCCAGGTCGCGTGCCGCCGCGCATGCCTGCCGCGGTGGCGGGTACGACCACTCCCGTACCGGGCGTCGCGGAAGCGGCCGAAGAGACAGGGGTGTCGGAAGTGATTCGAAAGCTGCAGGCGGTCGCGCTGGACTGCGCTGATCCGCTACGGCTCGCCGAGTTCTACGCGGAACTGCTCGGCGGCCGGGTCGTCGCGGATGCCGACGATGCCGACTGGGTCGAGGTGCACGGGTTCGAGGGGACACCGCTGGCCTGCCAGCGGGTGGACGGCTACCGACCGCCCGAATGGCCCGGCCAGGAGCGCCCGCAGCAGCTCCACCTGGACTTCGACGTGGACGATCTCGAAGGAGAGGAGAAGCGGGCGCTCGCGCTCGGTGCGACCGTGCTGGAGCGGACGGACCAGCACCGCCCGGGGGCCAACTGGCGGGTCTACGCGGACCCGGCCGGCCATCCGTTCTGCCTCTGCCTCCACTGAATCCATCGGGCCCACCGTCCTGGCTCAATGGCCTCCGCCTGCACAGGCGCTACGAGCGCGAGGCAGGGCACTTCCGCTACCGCCGCTATGCCGACCGAGGCGACGGCTTATTGGATTGCCGCAGGCCGGCCCGGTCGGATAGGAAGCTCGCATGCTAAGGGGCGACAAGGTCGGGCTGAGGGCCCGGCACGAGGACGACATCCCGATCCTGCGGGCCGAGCTCTACGACGACGTGGTCAACTCCGCGCGGGCCGAAGGCGGTCCGTGGCGGCCGATCACGCCCGGCTCGAAGGATCCGCGGCTCGTGGTGGACGACAAGGAGCAGGGGCACGTCCCGTTCTCCGTGGTGGAGCTGGACGGCGGCACGCTGGTCGGCACCGCGACGCTGTGGGGTATCGACAACCACAACCGGTCCGCGCACATCGGCCTTGGACTGCTGCCGTCCTCGCGCGGCAAGGGCTACGGCACCGACGTGGTCGCGGTGCTGTGTCACTACGGTTTCGTCGTGCGCGGCCTGCAGCGGCTGCAGATCGAGACGTTGTCGGACAACTTCGCGATGCTGCGCTCCGCCGAGCGCAACGGCTTCGTCCGCGAGGGCGTGCTGCGCTCCTCGGCCTGGGTCATGGGCGAGTTCCTGGACGAGGTGCTGCTCGGTCTTCTCGCCCAGGAGTGGAAGCCGGACACCCCCTAGGGCCGTTCCCCCGAGTCCTCGGAGGTACGGGGCAGCAGCTCCACCACCCGGAAGCGCTCCGCCACCACCATCGTCGAGTCGTCGACCGTGAACGCCGGGTCGCCCATCGCCTCGCGCATCTCGTCGCTGTGCCAGAAACGCTCGTGATCGGCCCGCCACTCGGCCACCGACGTGTGTCCCTCGCCCTCGTCGAGCGCGTGCTGGAGATCGAGGTCGCCCAACGGCAGGACCCGTACCTCCGTCACCTCCACGACCGCCACCTCGCGCCCGTCGGAGTCGATGAGCGCCGAGCGTTCGCCCACCTCGGGCAGCTCCTCCTTCTCCGCCTCCCACTCGGCGAACAGTCCGGTCGTCGAGGTCTTCTCGCCGGAGAGCACCGCGGCGACGAGTTGGTCCCGCAGCGGTCCGGGGAAGGCGAGCAGGAACGGTTTGAGCGCGTGAGGGCCGGTCATGACCGACAGTGTGTCAGCCACGACCGGCCCGCGCCGCCCGGTTTCCGTACGGCTACAACACCAGGGAGAGCAGCAGCACGAAGACGATGCCGACCACCGAGATGATCGTCTCCATCACCGACCAGGTCTTGATCGTCTGGCCGACGTTCATGCCGAAGTACTCCTTCACCAGCCAGAACCCCGCGTCGTTCACATGGCTGAAGAAGAGTGAACCGGCACCGATCGCCAGGACCAGCAGCGCGCTCTCGCTCGCCGACATGCCCTCGGCGAGCGGGGCCACCAGACCGGCGGCCGAGATCGTCGCCACCGTCGCCGAGCCCGTCGCGAGCCGGATCGCCACCGCGATCAGCCAGGCGAGGAGCAGCGCGGGGATCGACCAGTCCTTGGAGAAGTCCAGGATCATCTGGCCCACGCCGACGTCGATCAGGGTCTGCTTGAAGCCGCCGCCCGCGCCCACGATCATCAGCACGCCCGCGATCGGGGCGAGGGACTTCTCCACGGTCGACGAGAGCCGCTGCCGGGTGAAGCCGGCCGCGCGTCCCAGCGTGAACAGGCCCACGATCACGGCCGCGAGCAGCGCGATCAGCGGCGAGCCGATGACGTCGGTGACCTTCTGCAGACCGTTGGCCGGGTCGTCCACGACGATGTCGACCAGCGCCTTGACCAGCATCAGGACGACGGGCAGCAGCACGGTGGCGACGGTGGCGCCGAAACCGGGGCGCTTCTCCAGGTCCTCCGACGGCCGGGCCGGGATCATGTTCTCCGGTGCCGGGATGTCCACCCAGCGCGCGGCGTACCGGGCGAAGAGCGGACCAGCGATGATCACGGTCGGGATGGCGACCAGGACGCCCAGCGCGAGGGTGATGCCGAGGTTGGCGCCGAGCGCGTCGATGGCGACCAGCGGTCCGGGGTGCGGCGGGATCAGTCCGTGCATCACGGACAGACCGGCGAGGGCCGGGACACCGATCCGCATCAGGGAGTAATTGCCGCGCTTGGCGACCAGCAGCACCACCGGGATCAGCAGCACGATGCCGACCTCGAAGAACAGCGGCAGACCGATGACGGAGGCGATCAGCACCATCGCCCACGGCATGGCCCGGCCGCCCGCCTTGGCGAGGATCGTGTCGACGATCTGATCGGCGCCCCCGGAGTCCGCGAGCAGCTTGCCCAGGATCGCGCCGAGCGCGATCAGCACGCCCACACCCGCGACGGTGTTGCCGAGCCCGGTGGTGAAGGAGCTGATGGTCGCCGCGAGCGGGGCCCCGGCGAAGGCGCCCAGGCCCAGCGACCCGATGGTCAGCGCCAGGAAGGCGTGCAGCTTGAACTTGGTGATGAGCAGGACGATGACGGCGATGCCCGCGAGCACGGCTATGCCCAGCTGGGCGTTGCCGGCCGAGGTGATCGGCTCGGCGGCGCCCGCTGCCAGCATCTCGACGCTGAGACTGGTCACGGTGGGTTCCTTAGGGGACGGGTGTGGCAGAGGGGGAACGGGGGCTACGGGAGGTAGGGGGGCGTATTGAGGTGCGGTTGACGGACCTCAGCCGGCGAGCGCGCGCAACGCGGCGACGGCCCGGTCGGTGATCTCCTCGGGGGATCCGGACACATCGACGGCGACACCGGCCTCGTCGTCCTGGAGGGGCTGCAGGGCGGCGAACTGCGAGTCCAGCAGCGCGGTCGGCATGAAGTGGCCCTTGCGGGCCGTCATCCGCCGCTCGATCAGCTCGCGGTCACCTGTCAGATGGAGGAAGACCGCCCCCGGGGCGGCGGCCCGGAGCCGGTCCCGGTAGATCCGCTTGAGCG
The DNA here is from genome assembly GCF_040611675.1 of Streptomyces sp. NPDC006551. Taxonomy (NCBI): domain Bacteria; kingdom Bacillati; phylum Actinomycetota; class Actinomycetes; order Kitasatosporales; family Streptomycetaceae; genus Streptomyces; species Streptomyces sp. NPDC006551. The sequence goes on along the minus strand of NZ_JBEXOT010000023.1, from coordinate 31,886 downwards.
CGGAGCTGCTCACCACTCCGCCGAGCCCCGCCCTGCCGTGCGCCCACTGTCCGATCGCGTCGAGCCAGGGGCCGCGGTCCTCGTCGTCCAGCGGGACGCCGGCCGACATCTTGGCGACGTTCGCGGCCGGATGGAAGTCGTCGCCCTCGGCGTAGGGGACGCCGAGCGCGTCGGCGACCAGCGGACCGATGGTGGTCTTGCCGGTGCCGGCGACGCCCATCACGACGACGACCGGGGGTGCCGGGGGTGCCGTCTGGGGGGTGGTGCTCATGGGTGGTGCCTCGCTGTCTTCTTCGACATCGATTCCGTCGCGCTCATGAAACCTATTGGGTACGACTTATTCAAGAGCCTGTGACTTAAAAGTCATACTTTTCGTTCGGAGATCGGGTCGCCGCATAGGCTGACCCCATGACGACACCGGCCCAGGGGCTCCACACGCACGTCCTCGCCACCCTGGGCCTCGCGATCACCGCGGGGGAGTACCCGCCCGGCAGCGTGCTGCGCACCGACGAGCTCGCCCAGCGCTTCGATGTGTCCCGGACGGTGGTGCGCGAGGTCGTGCGCGTCCTGGAATCCATGCACCTCGTCGAGTCCCGGCGCCGCGTCGGCGTGACCGTGCGGCCGACGGAGCAGTGGAACGTGTACGACCCGCAGGTCATCCGGTGGCGCCTGGCCGGCGCCGACCGTCCCCGTCAGCTGCGCTCGCTCACCGTGCTGCGCTCGGCGGTCGAACCGGTCGCGGCCGGCCTCGCCGCCGTCCACGCCACCCCCGGGCAGTGCCGTGAGCTGACCGAGCAGGCGCTCGGCATGGTCGCCACCTCGCGCGGCCGGCAGCTGGAGGCGTACCTCGTCCACGACATCGCCTTCCACCGGGTCGTGCTCAACGCCTCCGGCAACGAGATGTTCGCCAGACTCGGCGACGTGGTGGCCGAGGTGCTCACCGGCCGCACGCACCACCAGGTCATGTTCGAGGACCCGGACCCGGCTGCCGTCACCCTTCATGTCCAGGTCGCCGAGGCGGTACGGGAGAAGGACGCGGCCCGCGCCGAGGAGCTGACCCGCCAGATCGCGGTCGGCGCCCTCAAGGAGCTGGACGTCCTCGCGCCGTAGGCCGCGCGTAAACGCCCGTAAACCGCCCGTACCCGCGCCTGCAACCCCAGCGCAAGCTCAGAAGTAGCTCAAATATGGGCGTTCAGTGACATTGGCCACTGCCAGAAACCCGCCGTGCCGTGACGATGTCCGCTGGCCGTGTTCTGGACGACCTCCGCGCGCGGCCGGGTACCGCACAGACCCTCCCCCCTCACGAAGGCGAACAACTCCATGAGTGACCGCATCTCCCCTGCGGCCGACACGCTGTCCGCCACGCCACCGGCACCGGCGGGCTCCCCCCACGTCGACGCCGGTGACGCCGGGTACCGCAAGGACCTGAAGTCCCGGCACATCAACATGATCGCCATCGGTGGCGCCATCGGCACCGGCCTGTTCCTCGGTGCCGGCGGCCGCATGGCCAACGCCGGACCGTCCCTCTTCATCGCCTACGCGGTCTGCGGCGTCTTCGCCTTCTTCGTGGTCCGGGCGCTCGGCGAGCTGGTCCTGTACCGCCCCTCCTCCGGCGCCTTCGTCTCGTACGCCCGTGAGTTCATGGGCGAGAAGGGCGCCTACACCGCCGGCTGGCTCTACTTCCTGAACTGGTCGACGACCGCGATCGCCGACATCACCGCGGCCGCCACCTACGCCCACTTCTGGGCGATGTTCAGCGACGTCCCGCAGTGGATCCTGGCCCTGATCGCCCTCGCGGTCGTCCTCGCCGCCAACCTCATCTCGGTGAAGTACTTCGGCGAGATGGAGTTCTGGTTCGCGATCATCAAGGTCGGCGCGCTCGTCGCCTTCATGCTGATCGGCATCTTCCTGATCGTGACGTCGCACGACGTCGGCGGCCACACCCCGGGCCTGTCCACCATCACGGACAACGGCGGCATCTTCCCCAGCGGTGTCATGCCGATGCTGCTGCTGATCCAGGGTGTCGTCTTCGCGTACGCCTCCGTCGAGCTGTGCGGCGTCGCCGCCGGTGAGACCGAGAACCCCGAGAAGATCATGCCGAAGGCGATCAACTCGATCATGTGGCGGGTGGGCCTCTTCTACGTCGGTTCCGTCGTCCTGCTCGCGCTGCTGCTCCCGTACACCGCGTACTCCGGCGACCAGAGCCCCTTCGTCACGGTCTTCGACAAGCTCGGCATCCCCGGCGCCGCCGGCGTGATGAACCTGGTCGTCCTCACCGCCGCGCTCTCCAGCCTCAACTCGGGTCTCTACTCGACCGGCCGGATCCTGCGCTCCATGTCGCTGTCGGGCTCCGCCCCCAAGTTCACCGGCGTCATGAACAAGGGCGGCGTCCCCTACGGCGGCATCCTGCTGACCGCCGCCTTCGGTGTCGTCGGTGTCGGGCTGAACTACGTCATGCCCGGCGAGGCCTTCGAGCTCGTGCTGAACTTCGCCTCCATCGGCATCATCGGCACCTGGGCCATGATCATGGTCTGCTCGCTGCTGTTCGTGAACCGCTCGAAGGAAGGACTGGTCACCCGGCCCGGCTACCGGCTGCCCTGGGCGCCCTACACCCAGCTCGTCACGCTGGTCTTCCTCGGCTCGGTCCTGGTCCTGATGTGGATGGACGGCGGCATCAGCCGCACCACCGTGAACTGCCTCCCGCTCATCGCCCTGATGCTGGTCGGCGGCTGGTTCCTGGTCCGCAAGCGGGTCCGCGCCACCGCGGCCACGGACTAGGGCCGATCCGGCACCGATCCGCCGGACACGACCTGGGGCCGAATCCGCTTCCGCCCCCACAGGTGACGAGACCCCCGCAGGCGCGCTCTGCGGGGGTCTCGCGTCGCGTCAGGAGATAGTGGTACCCAAGAGCCTTACAGCGAAGGGGTGTCTGCCATGCCGCAGCGAGTCCAGGGGGTCGTCGCCCCCGGCAGGAACGAGCCCGTGCGGGTCGAGACGATCGTGATCCCCGATCCCGGGCCGGGTGAGGCCGTGGTGAGGATCCAGGCCTGCGGTGTCTGCCACACCGACCTCCACTACAAACAGGGCGGCATCAACGACGACTTTCCCTTCCTCCTCGGCCACGAGGCCGCGGGCGTCGTCGAGTCGGTGGGCGCCGGAGTCACCGACGTGGCCCCCGGCGACTTCGTCATCCTCAACTGGCGGGCGGTGTGCGGCGCCTGCCGGGCCTGTCTGCGCGGCCGCCCCCAGTACTGCTTCGACACACACAACGCGCGGCAGAAGATGACGCTGGCCTCCACCGGCCAGGAACTCTCCCCGGCCCTCGGCATCGGGGCCTTCGCCGAGAAGACCCTCGTCGCCGCCGGCCAGTGCACCAAGGTCGACCCCTCCGTCGCCCCCGAGGTCGCCGGTCTCCTCGGCTGCGGCGTCATGGCCGGCATCGGCGCCGCCCTCAACACCGGCGACGTCGGCCGCGGTGACACCGTCGCCGTCATCGGCTGCGGCGGCGTCGGCGACGCGGCCGTCGTCGGCTCCCGGCTCGCCGGAGCGGCGAAGATCATCGCCGTCGACATCGACGACCGCAAACTGGAGACGGCACGGTCGATGGGCGCCACCCACACCGTCAACTCCCGCTCCGCCGACCCCGTCGAGGCCATCCGCGACCTCACCGGCGGTTTCGGCGCCGACGTCGTCATCGAGGCCGTCGGCCGCCCGGAGACGTACAAGCAGGCGTTCTACGCCCGCGACCTCGCCGGCACCGTCGTCCTCGTCGGCGTCCCCACCCCCGAGATGACGCTGGAACTCCCGCTCCTCGACGTCTTCGGCCGCGGCGGCGCGCTCAAGTCGTCCTGGTACGGCGACTGCCTGCCGTCCCGGGACTTCCCCATGCTCATCGACCTGCACCAGCAGGGTCGCATCGACCTCGGCGCCTTCGTCACCGAGACCATCGGCCTCGGCGACGTGGAGAAGGCCTTCGCCCGTATGCACGACGGTGACGTCCTGCGCTCGGTGGTGGTCCTCTGATGGCCGCCCGCATCGACCACCTGGTCACCTCCGGCACCTTCTCGCTCGACGGCGGCACCTGGGACGTCGACAACAACGTCTGGATCGTGGGCGACGACTCGGAGGCGATCGTCATCGACGCCGCCCACGACGCCCCCGCCATCCTCGCGGCGCTCGACGGCCGCATCCTGCGCGCCATCGTCTGCACCCACGCGCACAACGACCACATCGACGCCGCACCGGCCCTCGCCGCCGCCACCGGCGCCCGGATCCTGCTCCACCCCGACGACCAGCCGCTGTGGAAGCAGACCCACCCCGACCACACCCCGGACGGCGACCTCACCGACGGTCAGACCCTGACCATCGCGGGCACGGACCTCAAGGTCCTCCACACCCCCGGTCACGCCCCCGGAGCGGTCTGCCTGTACGCCCCCGACCTGGCCACGGTCTTCACCGGCGACACCCTCTTCCAGGGTGGCCCCGGCGCGACGGGCCGGTCCTTCTCCGACTTCCCGACCATCGTCGGCTCGATCCGGGACCGCCTCCTGACCCTCCCGCCGGAGACGGTCGTACGCACCGGACACGGCGACCCCACGACGATCGGCGCCGAGGCCCCGCACCTGGAGGAGTGGATCAGCCGAGGCCACTGAACGCGTCGAGGGCCAGCCGGCTCTCGAACCGCCTCTCCACGCCCGAGAACGGGTCGGTGAACTCCAGCGCCCGCGCGAGCAGCTGCAGCGGACGCGTGAAGTCCTCCGGCCCGTCCGGGCACACCACGGGATAGACCGGATCGTGCAGGATCGGCAGCCCCAGGGCGTTCATGTGCACCCGCAGCTGGTGGGTCCGCCCGGTGGCCGGCAGCAGCCGGTAACGCCCCAGGGTCCGGCTGCCGGCCCCCGCCCCGCCCCGCCGCTCCACCAGCTCGATCCGGCTCTCGCTGTTCGGCTCGCCCGGCTCCTCCCGGGCGGCCATCACCCCGCGCTCCTTCACGATCCGGCTCCGCACCGTCACCGGCAGCGCGACCGCGGGATCGTACGGTGCCACCGCCTCGTACTCCTTGCGCACCAGCCGGTCCCGGAAGAGGGTCTGGTACGCGCCCCGGTCCTCCGGCCGTACGACGAAGACGACGAGGCCCGCCGTCAGCCGGTCGAGCCGGTGCGCGGGCTGGAGCTCCCTGAGCCCCAGCTCCCGGCGCAGCCGCGCCATCGCCGTCTCGGTCACATGCCGCCCGCGGGGCATCGTCGCCAGGAAGTGCGGCTTGTCGACGACCACGATCCGCTCGTCCCGGTGCACGACCCCGATCTCGAACGGCACCCGCTCCTCGGGCGGGAAGTCCCGGTGGAACCACACGTGCAGTCCCGCCGTGTACGGCTCCGCGCCGCCCACCGGGCCGTCCGTCCCGACGAAGCGCCCGTCGCGGAGCATCTCCTCGACCCGACCGACCCCGATCGCACCCCCGAAGCGCGCCACGAGGTGGTCCCGCACGGTTCCCCAGACACCCTCGGGATCCTCCGGCAGCCGCACGCGCACGGGGTCGACGCCGTCGCGCTGGGGCAGCGGCGCCACGGGAGCCTTCGTTCTGCGTCTCACCGGTCCCACCGCCGTAACGAACCGCTGCGACCGACCGCCGCAACGAGAAAGACCCCACATCGTGTGGGGTCTTTCGCTGGTGTCCGAGGGGGGACTTGAACCCCCACGCCCGATAAAGGGCACTAGCACCTCAAGCTAGCGCGTCTGCCATTCCGCCACCCGGACAAGGTGTCTGTCTTTCCGGCCGCTGGGCCGTTCCGACGTGGAAAACCATAGCAAACAATCGAGGCGGCCGATCACCACCCCGTGCCCACCCGCGCCCCGGCCCAAACACGCGTGACGTGTGACGGCCGTATGTCGGCCGGTGACCGCCCTTGGGCGGGGCGCTCGGGCGGGGGAGGATGAGGGGGACCACCAGCAATCACGTGGGGCACGTAGTGGGAGGAAGCAGCGTGAGCGAGTCGAACACGGCCCGGAGCGTCACCGGCGAGGATGAGGTCGTCGACCTCTGTCGCGACCTCATCCGCATCGACACCAGCAACTACGGCGACCACTCGGGCCCGGGAGAGCGGGCGGCGGCGGAGTACATCGCCGAGAAGCTCGCCGAGGTCGGTCTCGAGCCGAAGATCATCGAGTCGCACAAGGGGCGGGCCTCCACCGTCGCCCGTATCGAGGGTGAGGACCCGTCCCGGCCGGCGCTGCTCATCCACGGTCACACCGACGTCGTGCCGGCCAACGCGGACGACTGGACGCACCACCCGTTCTCCGGTGAGGTCGCCGACGGCTGCGTCTGGGGTCGCGGCGCCGTCGACATGAAGGACATGGACGCGATGACCCTCGCGGTCGTACGGGACCGGCTGCGCAGCGGTCGCAAGCCCCCGCGCGACATCGTCCTCGCCTTCCTCGCCGACGAGGAGGCCGGTGGCACCTACGGCGCCCGCCACCTGGTCGACCACCACCGGGACCTCTTCGACGGGGTGACCGAGGCCATCGGCGAGGTCGGCGGCTTCTCCTTCACCGTCAACGAGAACCTGCGGCTCTACCTGGTCGAGACGGCCCAGAAGGGCATGCACTGGATGCGGCTGACCGTCGAGGGTACGGCCGGTCACGGCTCGATGACCAACAACGACAACGCCATCACCGAGCTCTGCGAGGCCGTGGGGCGCCTGGGCCGCCACCAGTGGCCGGTCAGGGTGACCAAGACCGTACGGTCCTTCCTCGACGAGCTCTCCGACGCGCTGGGCACCCCGCTCGACCCCGAGGACATGGAGGCCACGCTCGCCAAGCTGGGCGGCATCGCCAAGATGGTCGGCGCCACCCTGCGCAACTCCGCCGCCCCGACCATGCTCGGCGCCGGCTACAAGGTCAACGTGATCCCGGGGCAGGCCACGGCGCACGTCGACGGGCGGTTCCTGCCGGGGTACGAGGACGAGTTCCTGGCCGACCTCGACCGGATCCTGGGGCCGCGGGTCAAGCGCGAGGACGTGCACGGGGACAAGGCCCTGGAGACCAGCTTCGACGGCGACCTCGTCGACGCCATGCAGCTGGCCCTCAAGGCCGAGGACCCGATCGCCCGGGCCGTGCCGTACATGCTCTCGGGCGGCACCGACGCCAAGTCGTTCGACGACCTCGGGATCCGCTGCTTCGGTTTCGCGCCGCTCCAGCTGCCGCCGGAGCTGGACTTCGCCGGCATGTTCCACGGCGTGGACGAGCGGGTGCCGGTAGACGGCCTCACGTTCGGTGTCCGAGTCCTTGACCGTTTCATCGACGCGTCCTGATCGACTGATCTTCATATTCGTTCGCGCGTACGTGTGTGACCGGAAAGAGTGAATGCACTCATACAGTCGTAGCTTGGTTACCTCTTCCTCGTTACAGGTGATGCGGCGCCCGGCAACGGGACCGCATTGCCAACAAGGAGGAATAATGATCAAGAAGGTCGTCGCTGCTGCGGCTGCCACCGGCGGTCTCGTTCTCGCGGGTGCGGGCATGGCCGTTGCCCACGCGGATGCCCAGGGTGCCGCTATCGCGTCCCCTGGCGCGCTCTCGGGCAACGTCGTCCAGGTGCCGGTTCACGTCCCCGTGAACGTGTGCGGCAACACGGTCTCCGTGATCGGGCTGCTGAACCCCGCCTTCGGCAACACCTGCGTCAACGCCTGACGTTGAGTCTCGACCCATGAGGGTCTGAGCCCAGGCCGGCCCCGGAGTGCGTGCCATGCACTCCGGGGCCGGTAGGCATTTCCGCCTCGGGCGCGGCGGCGCCGTGTCCGAGGTCCTCTTCTGAAGCCGCGAAGGCAGAAGCCGAAAAGGCAGGGAACAACCTATGCGACAGGTCACGCGCAAGGGCCTGATCACCGTTGCGGCCGCGGGCGGAGTACTCGCCCTCGGCGGTGGTTACGCGCACGCCGATTCCGGTGCGACCGGTACGGCCTCGAATTCCCCGGGCATCGCGTCCGGCAATACCGTCCAGGCGCCGGTGCACATCCCGGTGAACGTGTGCGGAAACTCCGTCAACGTCGTCGGACTGCTCAACCCGGCGTTCGGCAACTCGTGTGCCAACACCTCCAAGCCGAGTCGCCCGGGTGGGCCGGGCGGTGGCTCCTCGGCCGAGGGCGGCACCAGCAACTCGCCCGGTGTCGGCTCCGGCAACACCGTGCAGGTGCCGGTCGACGCCCCCGTGAACGTGTGCGGGAACAGCGTCACGGGCGTCGGCGCCATCAACCCGGCGTTCGGCAACGAGTGCGGCAACGGCGTCGAGCCGACGCATCCGGGCCACCCGGGAGAGCCGGGCAACCCCGGTAACCCCGGTAACCCCGGAAACCCCGGTAACCCCGGTAACCCCGGAAACCCCGGAAACCCCGGTAACCCCGGCAACCCGGGTGGTGAGGGGGAGAACCCCGGCACCCCCGCCAACCCGCAGGGGCCGAACACACCCGGTACGCACACCATCACGCAGCCGGTGGCCTCGGAGGAACTCGCGGAGACAGGTGCCGGCCCGCTCGGGCTGATCCTTCCGGCCGGAGCGGGGCTGCTGCTCGCCGGTTCCGTGCTCTACCGCCGCGCCCGCCAGTCCGCCTAGGACGGCAGGCGTACGCAGGGGCCCCGCGCCGCGGGGCCCCTTGTCGTCTCACCAGGTGGCGCGGACCTGACGGATGATGCGCCGGCGCAGCCGCACTCTGCGACTGCCGTCCCGGTGCAGGCTCAGGCGGTCCAACTCCCAGTGTCCGTACTCGGCATGGTCGGTCAGCAGCCGTGTCGCCTCCTTGCGGGAGACGCCGCGCGGCACGTACACGTCGACAAATTCGTATTCCGGCATCGCATCTATTGTGCGGGCACCGGCCCGGTACGGATAGCGTCTGTCCCATGTCTGATGCTGCGCAGCCCACCGCTGCCGAGGTACGTGCCGCCGCCGAGGCGGTCAAAGCCGCACTGGACCGTCACCTCGAGGCGGTCGAACGTCGCACGGGGGACGACGACCCGGCCGTCTACGAAGCCTTCAACGCCCTCGCCGCGGCGGCCGAGGCCTACGACGAGCGGCTCTACGACCGGTACGACGAGGTCACCCCCTTCGAGATCCCCGGCGCCGACGATTCCCTGCCGCCGTATGCCGGACCCGAGGAGCCCCATGCCCTCAGCGTGCTGATCCGCCGCGACTACGCCGTGGTGGAACCGCAGCGACTGCTCGCCCAGGCCCAGCGCATCGCCGACGTGGACAGCGACGAGGCGGGCCCGACGGCCGCCCCCGTGGTCGCCGCCAGCGCCCACGCGGCGCTCGGGGTGCTCTTCGGTGAGTACGAACCGGATGAGATCGCCTCGCGGCACAAGGAGTTCGGCCTGGAGGAGGGCGACTCCACCCTCTGGGTCTGCGCCGCCGACGAGCTCCCGGACCCGGGGGACTGGCTGGGCGCCCCCTTCGAACACGCCGATCCGGAGCGGATCGTCTGCCGCTTCGACGTCAGCGCCGTCTTCGACGACGAGCCGGACGACGACCTGAAGGGCCGGGGGGCCTGACAGCCCCGGCGAAGGGCGGGGCACCTCACGGGGCGTCCCGCCCTTCGCCGTCCCACGCGCGCACCGGCCGCCGCGGCACCCCCGGCGCCCGCGCCGCGCGCCCCCTCGGCCCCGGTCGCCGCGTGCCACCTCGGCGGGGGCGCTCAGCCCTCGGCGTCGGCCAGCAGGGCTTCGAGGAGCGGGCGCAGTCGGGTGGTGCGGTCCTGGGAGAGCCCCTCGGCGACCGCACGGGGCAGTGCCTGGTCCACACCGTGGACCACCGACAGATGACGCTCGCCGCGACCGAACGCGGTGTACACCCAGGCCCGACTGAGCCCCTGCGCCGCGTCACCCGGCAGGACCACGACCACGGCGGGCCAGCGCATCCCGGCCGCCTGGTGTGCGGTCAGCGCCCAGCCGTGCCGCAGCGCCGTCTCCACCCGCTCCTTCGGCACGAGCAGCTTCTCGCCGCTCTCCGACTCCAGACGCAGCCCCTCGGCGTCCGCCGAGAGGACCGTCGCGCCCACCGTCCGGCCCGGCGCGGGCACATAGGCCACCCGGTCGCCCGGGTCGAAGCCGCCGAAGCGGCCGGGACCTGGGTTGAGCCGCTGCTTCAGGGCGGCGTTCAGCGCGCGGGTCCCCGCGGAGCCGCCGTGGCCGACGGTGATCACCCGCGTCTCCTCGGGCGGCACTCCGATCGCCCGCGGGACCGAGTCGGCGACCAGCTGCACCGTGCGGTGCACGGCCTCGCCCGCGTCCCGGACCGGGACGATCACGACCTCCTTGCCCGGGGCCTCGACCTGGTTCAGCTCGCCGATGCCGATACCCGAGACGAGCTCCCCGATCGGGCCCGGGTCGGGCACGCGGGAGGCGATCTGCGGGCACACCCGGGCAGCCAGCACATCGGCGAACACCCGGCCCGCGCCCGCGGACCCCAGGACGTTCGGGTCACCGCTGAGGACCAGACGGCAGCCGTCCGGCAGGGACTCCACGAGCATCGCGGCGCTCTCCACGTCCAGCTGCGGGGCGTCCAGGACGACGAGCAGGTCCAGCGCGAGCGTGCCCTCCTCGTCACGGCCAGGCCCCGCCTCGCCCGACAGCAGGGCGGCCACGGTCACCGCGTCGCCGCCGAGACGACGGCGGCCGTTCTCGCTGTGCGCGGCGATCGCGACCCGCAGGCCCCGCTCCCGGGCCACCCGGGCGAGCGCGACGGCTTCGGCGCGGGCCGCCTCGCCGCCGGTGTGGAGCACCAGACCGTGCGCCCCGGCGGCGCTCACCAGCTCCGGGCCCTCCCAGCTCTCCCCGGAGGCGGTCCGGACCAGCCGGGCCAGGCCGTCGGCCAGGCTCTCCTCGGCGAGGGCGTAGCGATCGAGCCCCAGAAGTACGGGAACGTCGGTGGCCGGCGCCTCCTCGGATGCGGCCTCTTCCTCCTCGTCCAGCGGCTCTTCCTCGGACGACGGCGCTTCCTCCTCCTGGAAGACGAGCACCGCCCCCTCGGAGATCGCCTCCTGGACGGCCCCGTCCGGGTCCGGCAGGGACAGCTTGGCGAGTCCGGCCCGCACCTCATCGGCCTCCAGGGCCGTGTGTCCCCGCACCGCGGCCCGTTCGAGCAGCCAGACGACGAGGGCGACGGCCCGGCGCGGGTCGCCCGGGCCGCACTCGGCGCCGAGCAGGGCCCGGGCGAAGCCGTCGGCGTGCTCGGGACCCACCCCGGGCACGGCGAGCAGCCGCCAGGGATCGTCGAGCAGCGCCTGCGCGGCACCCTCGCCGAGGGTGGCCGCGGCCTGTCCCGCCAGCGTTTCGGGCGCGCCACCGCGGGCGAGGACCTCCCGCACGGCGGCCAGGGTCTCGGGGGCGGTCGTCGGCTCCTTCGGGGCCGGCCGCACCGTCACGGCCGGCGCCGCCGGGGTGGAGCGCCGGGGCGCGCGCTCCGGCTCTTCGAAGAACGCGGTGCCCGACGTCGTACCGCTCTCCACGGCCCGTACCGCCGCCAGCAGATCGGCGGCCTTGCCGCTGAGCTTCGTACCGGCCTCGATCGGCGCTTCCTTCTCGGACTTCCGCTGCTCGATCCGAGCCCGCAACTCCCGCTGCGCGGCCAGCTCCGCCTGCGCCTCGGAGACCCCGGTGGGCTCCGTCGCGCCTTCGGCGGAGACGGCACCGCCCGCCCCGGCACCGTCCGTCTCGCCACCGTCCGCCCCGGCACCGTCCGTCTCGCCACCGTCCGTCTCGGCGCCGGGCGCCGTGTCCGGGCCGTCGTCACCGTCACCGCCGGCGACGGTACCCGCGTCGGTCGGCGGTGCGTCCTCGCCGGTCGCTTCCTCCGACACCCCGTCGGCCACGGGCTCCGCGGCGGACGCGCTCGCGAGGGCGTCGTCGTTCTCGCCCCGCGCGGGCTCGGCGGCCTCGGGAGTGGTCTCCCGGGAAGGCTCGGTCACAGGGTGCTCCAGTCCTGGTCCGGATAGCGGTGCACGGGCGCCGACACGTCGTCGAGAGCCCGGCGGATCTCGTCAGGAAGACTAAGGGTCTCCACTGACAGCGCGGCCGTGAGCTGTTGTGCGTTGCGCGCGCCGACGATCGGGGCGATCACCCCGGGCCGGTCGCGCACCCATGCGAGGGCCACCTGCAAGGGCGTGGCCGCGAGGCCGTCCGCGGCCGTGGCGACCGCGTCCACGATCCGGCCGGCCGCGTCGTCCAGATAGGGCTCCACGAACGGTGCCATGGTCTCCGAGCCGCCCCGGGAGTCCGTCGGGGTGCCGTGCCGGTACTTGCCCGTCAGGACACCGCGCCCCAGGGGCGAGGACGGCAGCAGACCTATCCCGAGATCCAGGGCCGCCGGGAGCACCTCCCGCTCGACACCTCGCTGCAGCAGGGAGTACTCCATCTGGGTCGCCGCGAGCCGGGTCCTGGACCCGCTCGCGGCGCCGAGCTGCCAGGTGCCCGCCTTCGCCAGCTGCCAGCCGCAGAAGTTCGCCACCCCCACGTAGCGGGCGCGACCGCTGCTCACGGCGATGTCCAGGGCCTGGAGGGACTCTTCCAGGGGAGTGTGCGGATCGAAGGCGTGCAGCTGCCACAGATCGACGTGGTCGGTCCCCAGTCGCTCCAGCGACGCGTCGAGGGCCGCCAGCAGGTGGCCGCGCGAGCCGTCCGTCCGCCGGTGCGGATCCGGCACGCTGCCGGCCTTGGTGGAGATGACCAGGTCCCGCCGGGGCACCAGCCGTTCGATGAGCTGCCCGAGCAGATACTCCGCCTCGCCCCCGCCGTACACGTCCGCGGTGTCGACCAGAGTGCCCCCCGCCTCCCAGAACGCCTTCAACTGGTCGGCGGCGTCATGCTCGTCGGTGTCCCGGCCCCACGTGAGGGTGCCGAGCCCGATCCGGGACACGCGCAGGCCGGTACGTCCGAGATGCCTCTGCTCCATGGGCGCGAGATTACTGGCCACGGCCGTACGCGGAGAGAGCCTGTGGACAACCTCCTCCTGTCGGATCCCCTACCCGCGCGCTAGAGTCCGGCCCAAGGGACGTTACTGATCAGTAAAGAGGGAGCGGTCATGAGGCTCGGCATCAACCTCGGCTACTGGGGCGCCGGTATGGACGGCGACAATCTCGCCGTCGCCCAGGAGGCGGACCGCCTCGGCTACGACGTCTGCTGGGCCGCCGAGGCCTACGGCTCCGACGCGCCGACCGTGCTCGCCTGGGTGGCCGCCAAGACCGAACGGATCGACGTCGGCTCCGCGATCATGCAGATCCCGGCCCGTCAGCCCGCCATGACCGCGATGACCGCCGCCACCCTCGACTCGCTCTCCGGCGGCCGCTTCCGGCTCGGCCTCGGCGTCTCCGGCCCGCAGGTCTCCGAAGGCTGGTACGGCGTCAAGTTCGACAAGCCGCTCGCCCGCACCCGCGAGTACGTCGAGATCGTCCGCAAGGCCATGTCCCGCGAGCGGCTCAGCTACGAGGGCGAACACTGGACGCTGCCGCTGCCGGACGGCCCGGGCAAGCCCATCAAGCTCACCGTCCACCCGCAGCGTGAGCACATCCCGCTCTACATCGCCGCGATCGGCCCCAAGAACCTGGAGCAGACCGGTGAGATCGCCGACGGCGCGCTGCTGATCTTCCCCTCCGCCGAGCACCTGGAGGACACCGCGCTGCGCCACCTGCGCGCGGGCCGTGAGAAGGCCGGACTGACCATGGACGGCTTCGACGTCCACCCCACCCTGCCGATCGCCCTCGGCGACGACATCGACGCCCTGGCCGACCTGTTCCGCCCGTACACCGCGCTGTACGTCGGCGGCATGGGCAGCCGCAAGCAGAACTTCTACAACCAGCTCGCCCAGCGCATGGGCTATGAGAAGCAGGCCGCCGAGATCCAGGACAAGTACCTGTCCGGCGACAAGACCGGCGCCGCGGCCGCCGTACCGCGGCAGCTGATCGACCAGACCGCCCTCCTCGGCTCCGTCGAGCGCATCGCCGACCGGATGAAGGCCTACGCCGCCGCCGGCGTGACCACCCTGACCCTCGCCCCGGCCGGCTTCACCCTGGACGAGCGGGTGGCGGCGCTGCGGGCGGGCACGGAGGCCCTGGAACTCGCGGGCCTCGCCTGACGTCTGCGGCCGTGGTGGGGGCTCGGGGGGTCTTCCCCGCCACGGCCGTCATGCAGCACAACGCTCCACCGGACGCCCGGTTACGCACGGGCGACTCCATCTTTCGGGCGAGTCGCGCGCTTGTGCTGTTGCCCGCGCTCCCACGGCGCACTTGACTCGTGCTCTGCGGACGTGCGACGTGCGGACGCCCGTACGGAGGTGGCGGCAATGCTGACGGCCAAGGGTCTGTTCCAGGAGATCATCGACGACGACGAGGCCTTCCGGCTCTTCTGTTCCATCGCCGCCAGCGGCGAGGCCCAGGGAGGCTGGGAGAACGGCCGGATCGCCGCACTCGTCCCGCCCGGCATGCGCGAGATGGCGCCCAAGATCACCCGGCACGGCGCCGACGAGGACAAGCACGGCCGGATCTTCAACGCGTTGATGAGGAAGCGCGGCCTGGAGCCCGTGCCGGTGCCGCAGGACACCGACTACACGATGCTGCTCGAACAGCGTGGCATCGGACTCGCCCACGATCAGCTGCGCCGCGACGAACCCCTGAGCGAGCGGGACATCATCGTCTACCTCTCGCACAGCCGGGTCACCGAACAGCGGGCCGCCGAGCAGATGGACATGCTGGTCGCCTGTTTCGGGGACCACCCCGAACTGGGCAAGGCCATCCGCATGATCTGCGACGACGAGGCGAACCACCTCGCGTACTGCCACGAGGAGCTGCTGCGCCTCGCGCACGCCGGACACGGCCGCCTCATCCAGCGGACGCTGCGCGAGGCGGCCCTCGCCGAGATCCGGGTCCACCGCGACGTCAGCCTCGCCGTGATGGGCCACATGGGCCGCATCCTGAAGTGGCCCAAGGCCAAGTCAGCGGCCCTCGTCGCCGGGATCCACGCTATGTACGCGTACGAGCGCGTCGCCGGCTGGCGCAAGATGGTCGGCCTCGAGATGCCCGAGCGGCGCAACGCGCTGGGAGGCCCGGCGACCCCCTCGCCGGCTTTCTGAGACCTTTCAAGACCCGAGGCCCGGTGCCCGCGCCGCGGCCGGGAACGGCTACATCCAGCCCCGGCGCTTGAAGAGCCGGTACAGACCGAACACGGCCCCCGCCATCAACACGATCACCGCCGGGTACGACCAGACCAACCGCAGCTCGGGCATGTGGTCGAAGTTCATGCCGTAGATCCCCGCGACCATCGTGGGGACCGCGGCCATGGCCGCCCACGCCGAGATCTTCCGCATGTCGTCGTTCTGCCGCACGCCCATCTGCGCCAGATGCGCGGACAGCACGTCCGAGAGCAGCCGGTCGAGCCCCTCCACCTGCTCGTTGGCGCGGATGAGATGGTCGCTGACGTCCCGGAAGAACGGCTGCGCGTGCTCGTTCACGAACGGCACGGTTCCGGCCGCCAGCCGCTCCATCGGCGCCGCCAGCGGACTGGTGGCCCGGCGGAACTCCAGCACCTGGCGCTTGGCGGTGTAGATCCGCTCCGCCGTGTTCGCCGGATTCCCGCCGGTCGGCGCGAACACATCGGCCTCCAGCTCCTCCAGGTCGATCTGGAGCTCACCGGCCACGTCCAGATAGTGGTCCACGACCGCGTCGCTGATCGCGTACAGCACGGCCGTCGGACCGTGCCGCAGCACCTCGGGCTCGGCCTCCAGGCGGCGCCGTACGGCCGCGAGCGGCGCGCCCTCGCCGTGCCGGACGGTGACCACGAACGAATCGCCTATGAAGACCATCAGTTCGCCGGTGCTCACCCGGTCGCTCTCCGGCTCGTACAGCACCGGCTTGAGGACCACGAAGAGCGAGTCGTCGTACACCTCCAGCTTGGGCCGCTGATGGGCCTTCAAGGCGTCCTCGACGGCCAGCGGATGCAACGCGAACTCGTCCGCGACATGGTCGAACTCGCCCGCGGTCGGCTCGTGCAGACCGACCCACAGGAAGGCGTCGCCGATCGCCCGCGCCTCCTCGAGCGCGTCGGACAGGTCGGCGGGCCCGGTGGCCCGGGCACCGTTCTTGTACAGGGCGGAGTCGACGATCACGCGGCGTATTCTCCCCCGCCGAGGACCGGCCCGCACGCGTGCCGTGGCCCCGCCCCGGCGCCCCGCCGCACGCGCGCGTGCGGCGGCCCTTCCTGCCGACCGCCGCCCACCCGCGCGTGCGTCCGCCTACCCTTGCCGCCATGGCCACGCTGATCCTCGTCCGTCATGGACGTTCCACCGCCAACACCTCCGGAGTCCTCGCCGGGCGGACGCCCGGGGTCGCGCTCGACGAGCGGGGGACCGTCCAGGCCGCCGCGCTGCCCGGCCGGCTGGCGGGCGTGCCGCTCGCCGCCGTCGTCAGCAGTCCGCTGCAACGCTGCCGCGAGACCCTGCGACCGCTCCTCGACGCCCGGCCGGGCCTGCCGCTGCACACCGACGAGCGGATCAGCGAGTGCGACTACGGCGACTGGTCCGGCCGCAAGCTCGCCGAACTCGCCGACGAACCCCTCATGGAGATCGTCCAGGCCCACGCCTCCGCGGCGGCCTTCCCCGGCGGCGAGTCGATGCGCGCCATGCAGGCGCGCGCCGTCGACGCCGTACGCGACTGGAACGCCCGGATCGAGGCCGAGCACGGCGAGGACGCGGTCTACGCCATGTGCTCGCACGGCGACATCATCAAGTCGGTCGTCGCCGACGCGCTCGGCATGCACCTCGACCTCTTCCAGCGAATCCATGTCGACCCGTGTTCCCTGACCGTCATCCGCTACACCCGGCTGCGCCCCTTCCTCGTACGCCTCGGTGACACCGGCGACTTCACCGCCCTCGCCCCCCGCGAGAGCGGCGACGGCGGCGGCGCCGCGGAGGTAGGGGGCGGTGCGGGCGCACCGTGATCCATCCGCGCAGTAGGGTGGACGGGCCGCTGTAGGCCCCCGATTGCCGAGAACCAAGGGAGACAGGGACGTGTCCCGTCAGGTGTTCCTCTACGACCCACCGGAGCGTTTCGTGGCCGGCACGGTCGGGCTGCCTGGCCGCCGTACGTTCTTCCTACAGGCGTCCGCGGCCGGCCGGGTCACGAGCGTGGCCCTGGAGAAGACCCAGGTCGCGGCGCTCGCCGAACGCATCGACGAGCTGCTCGACGAGGTCGTGCGCCGCACCGGCGGCAACGCCCCCGTCCCGGCCATGGCCCCCGCCGACATCGCCGACACCGCCCCGCTGGACGCCCCGGTGGAGGAGGAGTTCCGGGTCGGCACCATGGCGCTGGCCTGGGACGGCGAGGAACAGCGCATGATCGTCGAGGCCCAGGCGCTCGTCGAACTCGACGCGGATTCCGAGGAGGACCTCGCCGAGGCCGAGGAACGGCTGCTGCAGGACGAGGAGAACGGCCCGCCGATGCTGCGGGTCAGGCTGACCGGCGCCCAGGCCAGGGCCTTCGCCAAGCGCGCCCTCGACGTGGTCAACGCCGGCCGGCCGCCGTGCCCGCTGTGCAGCCTGCCGCTGGACCCGGAGGGCCATGTGTGCCCGCGCCAGAACGGATACCGGCGCGGAGCATGACCGACGTGCCGAGCCCGCCGACCGCGCCCGACGCGCCGACCGCCCCGGGCGTGCCCGACGCGCCGGGCCTGCCCCACGCGCCGAGTGTGCTCGACGCGACGAGCACGCCGAGCGTCGCGGTCGTCGAGCTGCTCGCCGAGGGGGAGCTCACCGTTCGCGGACAGGTCCGTGAGGCGTCCAACGCCGTGCTCTTCTGCTCCGTCGCCCTCGGAGGCGAGGAGACCGCCTGCGTCTACAAGCCCGTCGCCGGCGAGCGGCCGCTGTGGGACTTCCCCGACGGCACGCTCGCCCAGCGCGAGGTCGCCGCGTACGAGGTCTCCGAGGCGACCGGCTGGGGACTCGTACCCCCCACCGTGCTGCGCGACGGACCCTACGGCGAGGGCATGGTCCAGCTCTGGATCGAGGCCGATCCCGGGGCGAGCCTGCTCGCGCTCACCGAGGCCGAGGAGGCGGAGGAGGGCTGGAAGGCCGTCGGCCCCGCCCAGGTCGGCGAGGACCGCACCGCGCTCCTGGTACACGCCGACAGCCCCGATCTGCGCCGCCTCGCCGTCCTGGACGCGGTCATCAACAACGGCGACCGCAAGGGCGGCCATCTGCTCCCCGCCCCCGACGGACGTCTGTACGCCATCGACCACGGCGTCACGTTCAACGTGGACGACAAGCTGCGCACCCTGCTGTGGGGCTGGGCGGGCGAGGAGCTGCCCGCCGAGGCCACCGCGGTGCTGGACCGGCTCGACGTCTCGCTCGCCTCCGGGACCCCGCTCGCCACCCGGCTGGCCGAGCTGCTCACGGTGGCTGAGGTGGACGCGCTGCGCGGCCGTGTCGCCGCACTGCGCGCGAGCGGCCGGCACCCCGAGCCCTCCGGGCAGTGGCCGGCGATCCCCTGGCCACCGGTTTGACCGACCGGATCCGGCCACGCCGGAAACGGCCGCTCGGACCCCCGGGGGGTATGCATGAACGCCCCTGAGCCGCAAGACCGCCTATTCGGTCAAGATCCCGGATCCGGTTCGTATCCGGAACAGGTGTCCGGTTACGCTCAGGACATGCATGCCTGGCCCGCTTCTGAGGTCCCCGCCCTGCCCGGCAAGGGCCGCGACCTCCGGATCCACGACACCGCGACCGGTGGACGAGTGACCCTCGCCCCCGGCCCCGTCGCCCGTATCTACGTCTGCGGCATCACGCCGTACGACGCGACCCACATGGGTCACGCGGCGACCTACAACGCGTTCGACCTCGTTCAGCGCGTGTGGCTCGACACCAAGCGGCAGGTGCACTACGTCCAGAATGTGACCGACGTGGACGATCCGCTCCTCGAGCGGGCCGTTCGCGACGGCATCGACTGGGTCGGCCTCGCCGAGCGCGAGACCGCCCTGTTCCGCGAGGACATGACCGCCCTGCGGATGCTGCCCCCGCAGCAGTACATCGGCGCCGTCGAGGCCATACCCGGCATCGTTCCGCTCGTCGAGCGGCTGCGCGACTCCGGCGCCGCCTACGAACTGGACGGCGACATCTACTTCTCCGTAGAGGCGGACCCGCACTTCGGCCAGGTGTCGAACTACGACACCGAGCTGATGCGGCACCTCTCCGCCGAGCGCGGCGGCGACCCGGACCGCCCCGGCAAGAAGAACCCGCTCGACCCGATGCTGTGGATGGCCGCCCGCGAGGGCGAGCCGAGCTGGGACGGCGGCAGCCTCGGCCCGGGCCGACCCGGCTGGCACATCGAGTGCGTCGCCATCGCCCTCGACCACCTCGGCATGGGCTTCGACGTGCAGGGCGGCGGCTCCGACCTGATCTTCCCGCACCATGAGATGGGCGCCTCCCACGCCCAGGCGCTCACGGGCGAGTTCCCCATGGCCAGGGCGTACGTCCACGCCGGCATGGTCGCCCTGCACGGACAGAAGATGTCCAAGTCCAAGGGCAACCTGGTCTTCGTCTCCGCGCTCCGCCGCGACGGCGTCGACCCGGCCGCCATCCGCCTCGCGCTCCTCTCGCACCACTACCGCGCCGACTGGGAGTGGACCGACCAGGTCCTCCAGGACGCCGTGGAGCGCCTCGGCCGCTGGCGCGCCGCCGTCTCCCGCCCCGACGGCCCGTCCGCCGACGCGCTCGTGGAGGAGATCCGCGAGGCGCTCGCCGACGACCTCGACGCCCCGACGGCGCTCGCCGCTGTCGACCGCTGGGCGGCGCGGCAGAGCGCCGAGGGCGGCACGGACGAGTCCGCGCCGGGTCTCGTCTCCCGCGCCGTCGACGCCCTCCTCGGTGTGGCGCTGTAACGGACCGCCTCCGCGCGACCCCTTTCACGCGACCGCCCCCGGACTTCTTGGTGAAGTCCGGGGGCGGTTCCGTTTTGTCCTATCCCCGATGCTCGTTTCTGCGCTAAATACGCTCCATGCAATCAACAATGCGCATGAGGGCTGCACTCAGCGGCGCTTTGCTCGGGCTCCTCGCGGTGTTCGCGGGACCCGGAAGCGCCCAGTCCGCCGAGCCGCCCCCGACCACCGTCGGGGACGTCACCGGCTTCTCCGCCGACGGAGCCGTCTACCACCTGACCGCCGGCCCCGCCCGGGCCCGCGTCAGCTTCGTCTCCGACGACACCTTCCGTATCGAACTCGCCC
The DNA here is from genome assembly GCF_040611675.1 of Streptomyces sp. NPDC006551. NCBI lineage: Bacteria > Bacillati > Actinomycetota > Actinomycetes > Kitasatosporales > Streptomycetaceae > Streptomyces > Streptomyces sp. NPDC006551. The sequence continues at coordinate 11,639 of NZ_JBEXOT010000023.1, read as the reverse complement.
CCGACGGAACGTTCACCGACCCCACCGGGCAGGACATCGTCCTGCCACAGGGAGCGCCCCCGACCACCCGCTGGTACGACCGCGGGGACCGCTACGAACTCACCTCCGCGAAGGTCACGCTGCGCGCCTACAAGGCGCCCCTGCGCTTCGCCGCCTTCCGCGCCGACGGCACCCCGCTGTGGTCCGAGACCAAGGGCCTGACCTGGAACCAGGACCGCACCACCCAGACCCTGGCCCGCGCCGCCGACGAGCAGTTCTACGGCGCAGGTATGCAGAACGGGCGCGGCAACACCTCGCACCGCGGCAAGACCGTCGAGGTCGGCGTCGACTACAACTGGAACGACGGCGGCCACCCCAACTCCGTACCGTTCTACCTCTCCTCGGCCGGCTACGGCGTCTACCGCAACACCTACGCCCCCAACACCTACGTCTTCGGCGAACCCGTCACCGCCACGGCCCGTGAACAGCGCTTCGACGCCTACTACTTCACGGGCACCGGCCCCGACGCCCTCAAGGACGTCATCGGCCGGTACACCGACCTGACCGGCAAGCCCTTCCTGCCGCCCGTCTACGGCCTGGAGATAGGCGACGCCGACTGCTACCTCCACAACGCCAACCGCGGCGAGCGGCACACCCTCGACGCCCTGAAGGTCGCCGACGGCTACGTCCAGAACGACATGCCCAACGGCTGGATGCTCGTCAACGACGGTTACGGCTGCGGCTACGAGAACCTCGCCGAGACCGCCGCCGGCCTCCAGCAGCGGAAGATGCAGCTCGGCCTGTGGACCGAGGACGGCATCGACAAGCTCGGCGAACAGGTCAAGGCGGGCCAGCGGGTCGCCAAGCTCGACGTCGCCTGGGTCGGCGAGGGCTACAAGTTCGCCCTCGACGGCTGCAAGGACGCCTACGCCGGCATCGAGGCCCACAGCGACGCCCGCGGCTTCACCTGGGCCCCCGAGAGCTGGTCCGGCGCCCAGCGCTGCGGCGTGCAGTGGTCCGGCGACCAGTCCGGCACCTGGGAGTACATCCGCTGGCAGATCCCCACCTACGCCGGCGCCTCCATGTCCGGCCTCGCCTACACCACCGGCGACGTCGACGGCATCTTCGGCGGCAGCGCCAAGACGTACACCCGCGACCTGCAGTGGAAGATGTTCCTGCCCGTCACCATGACCATGGACGGCTGGGCCGCCAACGACAAGCAGCCCTTCCGCTACGGCGAGCCGTACACCTCGATCAACCGCGACTACCTCAAGCTCCACGAAGCCCTGCTGCCCTACATCTACTCCCACGCCCATCGGGCCACCCAGGACGGCGTCGGCCTGGCCCGCCCCCTCGTCCTCGAATACCCGGACGACCCCACGGCCGCCGGCGACGCCGCGAAGTACGAGTTCCTCAGCGGCGAGGACTTCCTGGTCGCGCCCGTCTACCGGGACGCCGTCGAGCGGGACGGGATCTACCTGCCGAAGGGCACCTGGATCGACTACTGGAGCGGCCGCACCTACGAAGGCCCCGTCACCGTCGACGACTACAGCGCCCCGCTCGACACCCTGCCCTTGTTCGTACGGGCCGGGGCCACCGTCCCGATGTGGCCCGGTGGCATCCGTTCGTACGCCGACCGCGCCCCGGACTCCCCGCTCGCCTGGGACATCTACCCGCAGGGCGCCTCGTCGTTCGAGCTGTACGAGGACGACGGCGTCACCCGCGCCCACCGCACCGGTCAGTACGCCACCCAGCGCGCCGACGTCCTCGCCCCGAAGCGCGGGGCGGGCGACGTGACCGTACGGATCGGCGCGAGCAAGGGCACCTACGCGGGCAAGGCCGCCGCACGGCCGTACCAGTTCACCGTGCACACCGGAGACGCACCGAGCGCCGTACGACTCGGCGACCGCGCGCTGCCCAAGGTCACCTCGCGGGCCGCGTTCGAGGCGGCCGCCCAGGGCTGGTGGTACGACCGCGACGACCGCGGGGGAGTGGTGCGGGTCAAGACGGCCGCACAGCGCACCGACCGCGGCTTCGTCCTCGAACTGAAGGACACCAGCGCGGTCGGCGGAGCCGTCCCCGGCGCCGCGGCCACGGTCGCCGCACCGGCCGGCCAGGAACTGGGCGCGGGCACGCCCGGAACCGTCGCCGTCGACGTCACGGCCGGCACCAAGGACGCCACCGGCGTCCAGGTGTCGCTCCAGGCCCCGGCCGGCTGGCAGGTCACCCCCGCCGCCGTCGACCGCGTCCCGGCCGGCACCACCCGGCGGGTCGAGGTCGCCGTGACCCCGGCCGAGGACGCGAAACCCGGGGAGGCCACCCTGACCGCGACCGCCCGCCACCGCTCCGCCGGAGAGGACCGCACCGCGGTCCAGCGGTTCGCGGTCGGCGTGATGCCGGAACCGCCGTCCGCCGACGCCTGGGCGAGCGATCTCGTCTGGCTGAAGTCCACCAACGGCTGGGGCCCGCCCGAACGGGACCGCTCCAACGGCGAGTCGGGCGCGAACGACGGTCGTACGCTCACCTTGGCCGGAAAGACCTACGAGAAGGGGATCGGCGCCCACGCCGACTCCGACATCGAGGTCTACCTCGGCGGCCGCTGCACCGCCCTCACCGCCGACGTCGGCATCGACGACGAGATCAACGGCTACGGGGAGGTGGCCTTCTCGGTCGAGGCCGACGGCAAGGTGCTCTGGACCTCACCCGAGCTCACCGGCGCCTCCGCGACCGTACCCGTGCACGTCGACGTCAGCGGCGCCCGCCACGTCCGGCTGCGGATCACCGACACCAACGGCTCCAAGAGCGGTGACCACGGGGACTGGGCGGCCGCCCGCTTCGACTGCGCCTGAGGGGGTCGATCGGGTGTGAGTACGAGGAAGGGGGCCGCGCCGGTCCCGGCGCGGCCCCCTTCCGTACGGCTCACTCCTCGGCGTCGCCGTCGGAGCCCTCACCCTCACGGGGCGGCTCCTGCTCGGTGGGCTCCGGCGCCGACTCCGGCCCCGGCTGCTCCGGCTTCGGCGGCCTTGTCCGGCCGCTGGAGGTGTCGCGCAGATACGAGGTGTCGCCGCCGTCCGTCGCGAGTCCCGGCCCCTGGCCGGGCTCGCGCCGCCGCAGATACCGCTCGAACTCCCGGGCGATCGCCTCGCCCGAGGCCTCCGGCAGCTCCGCCGTGTCCCGGGCCTCCTCCAGCGTCTGGACGTACTCCGCCACCTCGCTGTCCTCGGAGGCCAGTTGGTCCACGCCGAGCTGCCAGGCCCGCGCGTCCTCCGGCAGCTCGCCCAGTGGGATGCGCAGACCGATCAGGTCCTCCAGACGGTTCAGGAGAGCCAGCGTCGCCTTGGGGTTGGGCGGCTGCGACACATAGTGCGGGACGGCGGCCCACAGGCTCACCGCCGGCACACCGGCGTGCGTGCACGCCTCCTGGAGGATGCCCACGATGCCCGTCGGGCCTTCGTAGCGCGTCTCCTCCAGATCCATCGTCCGCGCCAGGTCCGGGTCGGAGGTGACCCCGCTGACCGGAACGGGCCGGGTGTGCGGGGTGTCGCCGAGCAGCGCGCCCAGGATCACCACCATCTCCACGCCCAACTCGTGGGCGAAGCCCAGGATCTCGTTGCAGAACGAGCGCCAGCGCATCGACGGCTCGATCCCGCGCACCAGGACGAGATCGCGCGGCTTCTCGCCGCCGACCCGGACCACCGAGAGCCGGGTCGTCGGCCAGGTGATCTTCCGGACACCGTTGTCCAGCCAGACCGTCGGCCTGTTGACCTGGAAGTCGTAGTAGTCCTCGGCGTCGAGCGCCGCGAACACCTCGCCCTTCCATTCCCGGTCCAGATGGGCGACCGCGGTGGAGGCGGCGTCGCCGGCGTCGTTCCAGCCCTCGAACGCGGCCACCATGACCGGGTCGATCAGCTCGGGAACCCCCTCGAGCTCGATCACCCAGCGCCTCCTTTTCGAAGTTCCTGTCGTACGGTCCAACCTTACGGCTTTCCGGCGGCCCGTCCGCCGCCCTCGGACACGCCCGGGGGCCCTCGTCGCCGTGATCGACTACCCAGGAAATCCCGTCGGCACACGGGCTCCCGGCACGCGTGAGGGGCGGTCTCCCCTCCGGGAGACCGCCCCTCACCCCGGCTCACTCGCCGAGCATGTCCTCGACCCTGCCGCGGATCTCGTCCGTCGCCAGACCGCGAATGGTCAGCGTCGTACGGCGGCGCAGCACGTCGTCCGCCGTCTCCGCCCACTCGTGGTCGCGGGCGTAGGCGACCTGCGCCCAGATCTCCGGGGCGTCCGGGTGGACGCGCTCACCGAGCTCCGGGTTCTCGTTCGCCATCCGGGCGATGTCGAAGGCGAGCGAACCGTAGTGCGTCGCCAGGTGCTTGGCGGTGTCGGCGGCCATCCGGGGACCGGGCGCCGGGCCGTCCACGAGCAGGCGGTGCGCGACCGCGTTCGGGTTGGCTATGCCGGGCAGCGGCAGCCGCTTGGGCAGCGTGGAGACCGGCTCGTAGTCCTCACCGAGCGGGCCGCCCGGCAGGGACTCCAGCTTCCTCATCACCGTACGGCCGATGTGGCGGAAGGTCGTCCACTTGCCGCCGGCCACCGACAGCATCCCGCCCCGGCCCTCGGTGACGACGGTCTCGCGCTTGGCCTTGGAGGTGTCGCCGGGGCCGCCCGGCAGCACACGCAGCCCGGCGAAGGAGTAGGTGATCAGATCGCGGGACAGCTGCTGGTCGCGGATGGAGAACGCGGCCTCGTCCAGGATCTGCGCGGTGTCCTTCTCGGTGACCTCGACCTGGCCGGGATCGCCCTCGTACTCCTCGTCGGTGGTGCCGAGCAGCAGCATGTCCTCCCAGGGGAGGGCGAAGGTGATGCGGTACTTGTCGATCGGGGTCGCGAGCGCGGCCTTCCAGGGGGAGGTGCGCTTGAGGACCAGGTGCGCGCCCTTCGACAGCCGGATCGACGGAGCCGCGTTCGGGTCCTCCATCTTCCGCAGGTGGTCGACCCAGGGGCCGGTCGCGTTGAGCACCAGACGGGCGGTGACGCCGAACTCGTCGCCGCTGGTGCGGTCCTTGAGCTCCGCGCCCGTGACCCGGCCTCGGGTGAAGCGCAGTCCGGTGACCTCGGCGTGGTTGAGGACGGTGGCGCCGGCGTCGACCGCGGCGCGGACCGTCATCAGCGCCATACGGGCGTCGTTCATCTGGTCGTCGCCGTAGACGGCCACGGCCTTGAGGTTGTCCGTGCGCAGCTCCGGCACGTCCTGCGCGGCCTTCGAGGGGCTGAGCAGGTGCCCGACGCCGTCACCGAAGGCCGACAGGGCGCTGTACGCGAACACGCCCGCGCCCAGCTTGGCCGCGCCGTGCGGGCCGCCCTTGTAGACGGGCAGGTAGAAGGTGAGGGGATTGGCGAGGTGCGGCGCCACCTGACGGGAGACCGCACGCCGCTCGAAGTGGTTCTCCGCCACCAGCTTCACCGCGCCGGTCTGCAGGTAGCGCAGGCCGCCGTGGAGCAGCTTGGAGGAGGCGGAGGAGGTGGCGCCGGCGAAGTCGCCGGCGTCCACCAGGGCCACCCGCAGGCCCGACTGCGCGGCGTGCCAGGCGGTGGAGATGCCCAGGATGCCGCCGCCGATGACCAGGAGGTCGTACGTCGCCTTGGACAGCTGCTCCCGAGTCTCGGCGCGGCTCGGCAGGGAGCCGGCAGCCGGGTGCGTCCCCAGGGCGGGGACGCTCTGCAAGGTGGTCATGTCGCTTTACTCCTCGTCAGTTCTCTTCTTCGAGCCAGCCCATGGAGCGCTCGACGGCCTTCAGCCAGCTCTTGTACTCGCGGTCACGCTTGTCGGCGTCCATGCGAGGGGTCCACTCCGCGGCACGGCGCCAGTTGGCGCGCAGCGCGTCGGTGTCCGGCCAGAAGCCGACGGCCAGGCCGGCGGCGTAGGCGGCGCCGAGGCAGGTCGTCTCGGCGACCATCGGACGCACCACGGGCGCGTCCAGGAAGTCCGAGAGGGTCTGCATCAGCAGGTTGTTGGAGGTCATGCCGCCGTCGACCTTGAGCGCGGTCAGCTCGACGCCGGAGTCCTTCGTCATGGCGTCGGTGATCTCGCGGGTCTGCCAGGCGGTGGCCTCGAGTACGGCACGGGCGATGTGCGCCTTGGTGACGTACCGGGTGAGGCCGGCGATCACACCGCGGGCGTCGGAGCGCCAGTACGGGGCGAACAGTCCGGAGAAGGCCGGCACGAAGTACGCGCCGCCGTTGTCCTCGACGGAGGAGGCGAGCGTCTCGATCTCGGCGGCGGACTTGATCAGGCCCATCTGGTCGCGCATCCACTGCACCAGCGAACCGGTGACGGCGATCGAGCCCTCCAGGGCGTAGACCGGCTTCTGGTCGCCGATCTGGTAGCCGACGGTGGTCAGCAGGCCGCTGTAGGAGTTGATGATCTTGTCACTGGTGTTCATCAGCATGAACGTGCCGGTGCCGTAGGTGGACTTGGCCTCACCTTCGGAGAAGCAGGTCTGGCCGAACAGGGCCGCCTGCTGGTCGCCCAGCGCGGAGGCGACGGGGACGCCGTCCAGGACGCCGCCCTTGACGGTGCCGTACACCTCGGCGGAGGAGCGGATCTCCGGCAGCACGGCGGCCGGGATCTGCATCGAGGACAGGATCCGCTCGTCCCAGGCCATGTCGTGCAGGTTCATCAGCATCGTGCGCGAGGCGTTGGTGACGTCGGTGACGTGGTGGCCGCCGTCGACACCGCCGGTGAGGTTCCAGATGACCCAGGAGTCCATGGTGCCGAAGAGGATGTCGCCGCGCTCGGCGCGCTCGCGCAGCCCCTCGACGTTGTCCAGGAGCCAGCGGACCTTCGGGCCGGAGAAGTACGAGGCGAGCGGCAGGCCGGTCTCGCGGCGGAAGCGGTCCTGGCCGACGTTGCGGCCGAGCTCCTTGCAGAGGGCGTCGGTGCGGGTGTCCTGCCAGACGAGGGCGTTGTGGACGGGCTCGCCGGTGTTCTTGTCCCAGAGCAGCGTGGTCTCGCGCTGGTTGGTGATGCCGATGGCCTTGACGTCGGCGGAGGTGATGCCGGCCTTGTCGATGGCCCCGGCGACCACTTCCTGGACGTTGGCCCAGATCTCGGCGGCGTCGTGCTCGACCCAGCCGGGCTTCGGGAAGATCTGCTCGTGCTCCTTCTGGTCGACCGAGACGATCCGGCCGTCCTTGTCGAAGACGATGCAGCGCGAGGAGGTGGTGCCCTGGTCGATGGCGGCGATGAACGGGCCGCTGCCGTGGGAGGAGGATCCGGCGGTGTGCGCTTCGGTCACGGTGTACTCCAAGGGGGTCTGGAAGAAGGACGGCTCAGGCGAACGCGATGTTGTAGATACCCGCCGCGAGGGCGCCACCGATCAGCGGACCGGCGACCGGGATCCAGGCGTAGCTCCAGTCGGAGCCGCCCTTGTTCGGCAGCGGCAGCAGGGCGTGCACGATGCGCGGGCCGAGGTCGCGGGCCGGGTTGATGGCGTAGCCGGTCGGGCCGCCGAGCGAGAGACCGATGGAGACCACGACGAACGCCGTGATCAGGGCGCCGATGACGCCGAGGCCCTTGCCGCTGTCGTTGAGGCCCTGCGTGAGCACCGCGAGGACCAGCACGACCGTGCCGATGATCTCGGTGGCCAGGTTCTGCCACACGTTCCGGACCTCGGGGCCGGTGGAGAAGATGCCGAGCACCGGGCCGCTGCGGCCGGCGCCCTCGTCGTGCGGGCCCTCGACGGCCTTCTTGGCCGGGTCGCCGACGATCTCGGGGTCCGTGAGGTGGGCCTGGAACTGGCCGTAGTAGGCGATCCAGACCAGGAACGCGCCGATTATGGCGCCGAGCAGCTGGCCGGCGAAGTAGACCGGAACGTTGCTCCAGTCGCCGTCCTTGATCGCGATGCCGACGGTGACGGCCGGGTTCAGGTGAGCGCCGGAGAGGGTACCCGTCATGTAGACGGCCGTCATGACGGCGAAGCCCCACCCGAAGGTGATCGCGAGCCAGCCGGCGTTCCGCGCCTTGGAGCGCTTGAGCACGACGGCGGCGACCACGCCGCCACCGAGCAGGATGAGCACGGCGGTACCAATGATCTCGCCGATGAAGATGTCGGAGCTGGACACCCGCGACTCCTTTGTCCTTCGTCCAGGGGAAGGCGAACCCCGGGTCCCTCCGGTGGTCCGCGCCCTCATGGGAGGGCGTAGCCGGCCCTTGGCACTGCCACACTCTAGCGTGTATTGCCGGTACGTGTTCGACAATGCCGACCGATGAACGGAAGTTTTGCCCTGGGGTTAACAGCACGTCAAGGGTCTGAGCAGCGAAAAACCCGCCGATAACGCGATCGTTACCGACGGGTTCAGCGGTGTCGTAGGAACCTCTCAGAAGCGGCCGGCTCCCAGGTCCCGGGAGACGGCGCGGGCGCAGTCCCGTACCGCCGCGACCAGCTCCGAGCGCAGCTCGCCGTCGCCGCAGACCCGCTCCACCGCCCCCGTGATGGCCACCGCCCCGACCGGCATCCGCCGCCGGTCGTGGATCGGCGCGGCCACGGACGCCACGCCCTCCCAGGTCTCCTCCACGTCGGCGGCCCAGCCCCGCGCCCGGGTCATGTCGAGCAGGAGCTCGAACTCCTCGAGATCCGTGACCGTACGGGGGGTGAACGCCTCCCTCGGCACCTCCATGGCCTCACTGTGCGCCACCGGGTCGTAGGCCGACAGGACCTTGCCCAGGGCCGTGGAGTGCAGCGGCTGCATGGCACCCACCTCCAGGACCTGGCGGCTGTCGTCCGGCCGGAAGACGTGGTGCACGATCAGCACGCCCTGCTGGTGCAGCACGCCCAAATGGACGCTCTCGCCGCTGGAGCGGGCCAGGTCGTCCGTCCACACCAGCGCGCGGGCCCGCAGCTCGTGCACGTCCAGATAGCTGTTGCCCAGGCGCAGCAGCTCCGCGCCCAGCTGATAGCGGCCCGAGGCCGAGTCCTGCTCCACGAAGCCCTCGGCCTGCAGCGTGCGCAGGATGCCGTGCGCCGTCCCCTTCGCGAGTCCCAGGGAGGAGGCGATGTCGGACAGGCCGAGCCGGCGCTCGCCGCCCGCGAGCAGTCGCAGCATCGCCGCCGCCCGTTCAAGCGACTGGATGTTCTTCGCCATCGCCCGGCCCTTCTCCCTCTCCTCGATCCCGCCAGGTCCGCGGGGATCCTACGGACAGGATCCCGTGGATCATGCCGTTCGACAATGCTGAACACTATCGGTCGATGCCGACCCCTTGTTACCCAGCCAGTGTCGGCCCCCCACGGGCGCGACCGGGAGTCCCCGCACACAGGATGCCGTCCGGTCCCTGGGACGCCACGCCCGCCCCGGCACCCGCGCGGTTACGCTGGGCCCCGTGCACCCTCCACCCGAGCGTGCAAAGCCGACAGCCGTCGCATCCCAGGGAGCTCATCCATGGCCTCGTCGCCGACCCCTTCCGCTGACAGCCGGACCCGCGCCGCTGCCCTACGCGAGGCACTCGCCAGCCGAGTCGTCGTCGCCGACGGCGCCATGGGCACCATGCTCCAGGCCCAGGACCCCACGCTCGAGGACTTCGAGAACCTCGAAGGCTGCAACGAGATCCTGAACGTGACCCGGCCCGACATCGTGCGCTCGGTCCACCAGGAGTACTTCGCCGCCGGCGTCGACTGCGTCGAGACCAACACCTTCGGCGCGAACCTCGCCGCGCTGGGGGAGTACGACATCCCCGAGCGCGTGTACGAGCTGTCCGAGGCCGGCGCGCGGATCGCCCGCGAGGTCGCCGACGAGTTCACCGCCTCCACCGGACAGCAGCGCTGGGTCCTCGGCTCCATGGGCCCCGGCACGAAGCTGCCGACCCTCGGCCACGCCCCGTACACCGCCCTGCGCGACGCCTATCAGCAGAACGCCGAGGGCATGCTCGCCGGCGGCGCCGACGCGCTGCTCGTCGAGACCACCCAGGACCTGCTGCAGACCAAGGCCTCCGTCATCGGCGCCCGCCGCGCCCTCGACGCCCTGGGCGCCGACGTACCGCTGATCTGCTCCGTCACCGTCGAGACCACCGGCACCATGCTGCTGGGCTCCGAGATCGGCGCCGCGCTCACCGCCCTGGAGCCGCTCGGCATCGACATGATCGGCCTGAACTGCGCCACCGGCCCGGCCGAGATGAGCGAGCACCTGCGCTACCTCGCCCGCCACTCCCGCATCCCGCTGTCCTGCATGCCCAACGCCGGCCTGCCCGTCCTCGGCAAGAACGGCGCGCACTACCCGTTGTCCCCCGCCGAGCTCGCCGACGCCCAGGAGACCTTCGTCCGCGAGTACGGACTCTCCCTCGTCGGCGGCTGCTGCGGTACGACCCCCGAGCACCTGCGCCAGGTCGTCGAGCGGGTCCGCGACCTCACCCCGACCGCCCGCGAGCCGCGCCCCGAGCCCGGCGCCGCCTCGCTCTACCAGACGGTCCCCTTCCGCCAGGACACCTCCTACATGGCGATCGGTGAGCGGACCAACGCCAACGGCTCCAAGAAGTTCCGCGAGGCCATGCTGGACGGCCGCTGGGACGACTGCGTCGAGATGGCCCGCGACCAGATCCGTGAGGGCGCGCACATGCTCGACCTGTGCGTCGACTACGTCGGCCGCGACGGCGTCGCCGACATGGAGGAACTCGCCGGCCGCTTCGCCACCGCCTCCACGCTGCCCATCGTCCTCGACTCCACCGAGGTCGACGTCATCAAGGCCGGCCTGGAGAAGCTCGGCGGCCGCGCCGTCATCAACTCCGTCAACTACGAGGACGGAGACGGGCCGGAGTCGCGGTTCGCCAAGGTCACCCGCCTCGCCAAGGAGCACGGCGCCGCGCTGATCGCGCTCACCATCGACGAGGAGGGCCAGGCCCGCACCGTCGAGCACAAGGTCGCCATCGCCGAGCGGATCATCGACGACCTCACCGGCACCTGGGGAATCCACGAGTCGGACATCCTCATCGACACCCTGACCTTCACCATCTGCACCGGCCAGGAGGAGTCCCGCAAGGACGGCATCGCCACCATCGAGGCCATCCGCGAGCTCAAGCGGCGCCACCCGGACGTCCAGACCACGCTGGGCCTGTCCAACATCTCCTTCGGCCTCAACCCGGCCGCCCGCATCCTGCTCAACTCCGTCTTCCTCGACGAGTGCGTCAAGGCCGGCCTCGACTCGGCGATCGTGCACGCGAGCAAGATCCTGCCGATCGCCCGCTTCGACGAGGAGCAGGTCACCACCGCCCTCGACCTGATCTACGACCGGCGCTCCGAGGGCTACGACCCCCTGCAGAAGCTGATGGCCCTCTTCGAGGGCGCCACCACCAAGTCGCTGAAGGCCGGCAAGGCGGAGGAGCTCCTCGCCCTGCCCCTGGAGGAGCGCCTCAAGCGCCGCATCATCGACGGCGAGAAGAACGGCCTGGAGGCGGACCTCGACGAGGCCCTGCAGACGACCCCCGCCCTGGACATCGTCAACGAGACGCTGCTCGACGGCATGAAGGTGGTCGGCGAGCTGTTCGGCTCCGGGCAGATGCAGCTGCCGTTCGTGCTCCAGTCCGCCGAGGTCATGAAGACGGCCGTGGCGTACCTCGAACCGCACATGGAGAAGACGGACGACGACGGCAAGGGCACGATCGTCCTCGCGAC